>CAYJEC010000244.1:0-5345 GCA_964369025.1 uncultured Ideonella sp.
TGCCCCAACGCGTTCTGCATGGAGAACAGTCCTTTGTTTACCACCACATGGCGTATTGCGGCGACACACTGCGTTTTCTCGGTCGCATCGCCGACATCTACGAGAAAAAGGACGGTGCATTGGATTTCGTGGCCCGTGAGACCCAGGTGTTCAATCAGGCCAATGTGCTAGTGGCCGAACTGCGCAGCGTGCTGGTGCACCGCAACCGTTGACGAGGGACGATCCATGAAACCACTTTCTCTACACGCACTAGCGGTAGGCGACATGCTGCCTACCCTGACTTTGGAACCCCTCAACCGAACGACGCTGGCACTGTTCGCTGGTGCGTCCAACGACCATAACCCTCTCCACATCGATATGGACTACGCCCAGCGTGCGGGCATGCCCGATGTGTTCGCACACGGCATGCTGTCCATGGCCTGGTTGGGGCGTCAGCTAACCGACTGGTGCCCTCAGGAAAAGCTGCGCTCGCTGAGCGTGCGCTTTGTCGGCATCACGCGCCTTGGCGATGTCATCCGCTGCGAAGCTCGGGTGATCGAACTGATTGATGTGGCCCATGAGCGACACGCGCGGCTCCAACTGAGAACCGTCAACCAGATGGACGAGAGCAAGGTGCTGGGCGAGGCAGTCGTCGCGCTCTGATCGCCGGATCGGCTCACTGGGACGCGGACGCTCGAGCAAAAACCTAAGGAGAAACAATGGATTTCACAATTCCCAATGAATGGGTGGAGTTCGGCGATGCACTCATCAAGTTCATCGACCGCGAAGTCGTTGCGCTGGAGCATGAGCACCGCGTGCTGCTCCGCAGCGAACGCACCATCTACACCGAGGAGGGCCGCTACGTACCCGCCGTGCAGGACTTGCGCCGCACAGTGCGCAAGCGTTCGGCCGAACTGGGCTTCTACACCGCCTTCGGCGACGAGGCTCTGGGTGGTGGGGGCCTGGGCGCGCAGGCGGCGGTCTATGTCCAGGAAAGGGTCAACACCCATTGCGGCCCTGCGCGCGTGCTCGTGCAGACCGTCGTCCTTCCCTCTCCCTTCACGAACGGGTTGTCGCCGGTGCTCAAGCACCTGGATCCGGAAGTACTTGCCGAGCATCGCGATGGGCTGGCCAGCGGCGACAAGACAATGTGCTTCGGATTGAGTGAGCCGGATGCGGGTTCGGATGTTTTTGGTATGCGCACACGAGCCGTTCGCGACGGTGACGACTGGGTCATTAGCGGCAGCAAGCAGTGGATCACCAACTCGCCCTATGCCGACTACGCCATGATCTTCGCAATCACGGATGAGGAAAAGGTCGCTGCACGAAAGGGCGGTATCAGCGGCTTCTTCGTGCGCACCGACACCCCAGGCTTTAGTGTGCCCAGTGTGATTCCCATCATGGGCCACCTAGGCGCGGATACCGGCATCGTGCACCTGGACCAGCTGCGCGTTCCCGACCGGCAGCGACTGGGCCCACTGCACAATGGACTGTCAGTCGCCATGGACGGTGTGAACGCCGGCCGCCTAAGCATGGCGGGATCCTGTGTCGGTATAGCGCGCTGGGCGCTAAATCAGGCGCTGGCCTATGTGAAGATTCGAAAAACCTTTGGCCGCTTGATCGCAGAACACCAGGCGGTGCAGATCATGTTGGCCGAGTGCGCCATGGACATCTACGCGGTCAAGTCGATGCTGCGCCACTGTGCATGGCTCATCGACGAGGGCCGCAGTGCCACCAAGGAAGTCTCCATGGCCAAGGCCTGCGCCACCGAAATGGTGAGCCGCGTCGTGGACAAGGCAATTCAAGTGCATGGCGCCATCGGTTTGACCAACGAGCTGAGGCTGGAGGAGGCCTATCGCTGGGCACGTGTGCTGCGCATCCCCGATGGGACTGCCGAGATCCAGCGCCGCACCATTGCACGCCGACTGCTTAGCGGCGATACCGAAATTTAAGTCCGTCACAAAGGAGACAAACGCATGCAACGTCGAACCATTCTCAGCGCACTTCTGGGCAACGCCCTGGTCACGGGTCAGGCGCTGACCGGAACCGCTTGGGCGCAGGAGGCCGTCTGGCCAACCAGGCCCATCAAGATGGTCGTGCCCTTCGCGGCGGGAGGAGCAGCCGATGCGGGAGCCCGCCTCATAGCTGGGGAAATCTCGCGAGCACTTGATCAACCGGTGTATATCGAGAATATCGGCGGCGCGGGTGGCACGGTGGGCATCAGGCAAGTGGCGCGCGCGCGCGCCGACGGCTACACCATTGGTTATGGCCACGTAGGCACACTGGCACTGGCGCCGCTGATCTACCCCAACCTCGGCTACGATCCGTTGAAGGATCTCACACTGCTGGGCCAAATAGGGAGCGTTGAGAACATTCTCATCGTTCTCCCGAACTCCCCGTACAAGTCGGTGAGCGACATCATTGATGCCTCACGGCGCAAGCCCGGTGGCCTCAACTATGGTTCGGCGGGCGTCGGTACATCTAACCACTTGTCGGGCGCCCTTCTGAGCACGCTGACGGGCATCCCGTTTAACCACGTGCCCTACAAGGGCAGCGCACCTGCATTGACGGATCTGCTGGGCGGCAACTTAGACTTCATGTTCGATACCCGCTCGGGTGTGGGGTCGCAGATCACCAGTGGCCGGGTGCGTGTCCTGGCGCATACCGCGACCCAACGCCTTCCCGACTACCCGGAAATTCCCACCGTCGCAGAGACGGTGCCGGGATACGCTGTCTTGGGCTGGAATGGACTCGTTGCGCCTGAGGGGCTGCCGCCCCACGTCGTGCGGCGCCTGTCCGACACACTGCGCAAGGTCGTGAATTCCGCTGAGTTCGCCCGCAGCCTGAAGGAGCTGGGAACGCGTGTGGATTACAAGGACGGCGCGGGACTTCGCAGCTTGATCCAGCAAGAATCCGCAAGATGGCAACCCATCATCAAGTCCTTCAACCTCAAACCCAATTGAGAGAGTGGATCACCGATCCCACCG
Source organism: uncultured Ideonella sp. (assembly GCA_964369025.1). Classification (GTDB taxonomy): domain Bacteria; phylum Pseudomonadota; class Gammaproteobacteria; order Burkholderiales; family Burkholderiaceae_C; genus Ideonella. The sequence continues at coordinate 2,967 of CAYJEC010000244.1, forward strand.
CCTTTCCACACACGCAGCATGCACTTCATGACAACAGTAAAAGACATCCATCGGCATGAAGCGAATGATGACCACGACAAGAGTCTGGGCGTGCTCTTCAACCCTCAATCCGTGGCCATCATCGGGGCTTCCGATGACACCAGCCGCATTGGTGGGCGCTCCGTCCTGTATTTGAAGAACTACGGTTTTCTCGGTTCGATTTATCCAGTCAACCTCAACCGTGCACACATCCAGGGCTTGCAGGCCTACTCGTCGGTCGAACTCATCCCAGGCGAAGTGAGTCTGGCTATCGTGGCCTTGCCGGCCAATGCCGTGCTCGAGGCTGTGCGCGCCTGCGCGCGCAAGGGTGTGAAGGTGGTCATTATCTTCTCTGCCGGGTTCGCCGAAAGCCACGAGGACGGTGCAGCGCAGCAGGCTGAACTGGTAGAGGTTGCTCGCGCTGCTAACGTACGTCTTCTTGGTCCCAACTGCCTGGGCGCATTCAATCTGCACACGGGCTTCGTAGGCACCTTCTCGCAGGCGTTTCTCACGCGCAGCTTCGTGCCGGGGCCGGTGGCCATCGCCAGCCAGAGCGGGGCCTGCGGAGCGCACCTGGCCTATTTGTTCGGGCAAAGGGGCGTGGGAGTCGGCTACTGGGCCACGACAGGCAACGAGTCGGACATCGACGTCACTGAATGCATGCTCTGGATGGCGCAGCGCGCCGACGTGCAGGTCATCGTTGTCTACGTGGAAGCGGTGCGCAACGGCACACGTTTCGTGCAGGCGCTGGAGTTGGCGCGCAGCAACCGCAAAGCGGTGATCGCACTGAAGGTGGGCCGCTCGGCGGCTGGCGCCCGCGCCGCGGCTTCGCATACGGGAGCGCTCGCGGGTGAGGCCGCGGTCTACGACGCCGTGCTGTCGCAGCACGGTGCCTACCGGGCCGATTCCATGGAAGAGGTGGTGGACATCGCTTATGCGTGCGTACAGGGGCGCTACCTCGTGTCACGAAAAATAGGCGTGGTGACGTTGTCCGGCGGCGTGGGCGTGCAGATAGCCGACGCCGCAGACGCCCACGGCCTTGAGCTTCCAGCAATGCCCGATGAGGCACAGCGCCGCATCAAAGCGATGATTCCGTTCGCCGGAACCGGCAATCCCATTGACGTCACGGGACAAAACTCTAACGACCGTAGCCTGCTGGGGCGTTGCGTCCAGATCACCATGACCGAGGGGAACTACGCATCTGTCATCGTGTTCCTCACAAGCGGACCTGCTGCGGACGACTATGCCGATCGCTTGATGGGAGTAGCCGAGGCGGCGCGCGCGGCTCGGCCCGATTGCCTGCTGGTGCTGTCCTTCCTGGCGCCGCAAAAGACCATCCAGCGGTTCCAGGAGGCCGGCTTCGTCGTGTTCGAGGACGTTAACCGCGCGGTGCGAGCGATCGCCGCGCTTGCGCAGTTTTCCGAGCATTTCGCGCGTGGCGTTGTGCTCCGCGAAACCCAGGTCCTGGCTGAAGAAACCCCGTTGAAAGCAGACCAGATTTCCGACCTCGACGAGCTTGGTGCGAAAAAGCTGCTGGCCTCGGTGGGTGTGCCCATGCTGACGGAACACTTCGCAGCCGACGATGCGGAAGTCGCGCGCGCTGCGCAGCGCGTGAACGGACCAACCGTACTCAAGATTCTCTCGCCCGACATCGCCCACAAGACCGAGGTCGGGGGGGTTGTCGTGGGCCTCACATCGCCCGAGGCCGCAGCGCAGGCCGCCCGCGCAATGCTGGCGCGCGTACGCGAGCGCCTGCCCAATGCCAAGGTACGTGGCTTCCTGGTGGCGCCACAACTGCGAGGCGGGATTGAGGCCGTCTGCGGCGTCTTTCGAGACCCCGTGTTCGGCCCTGTTGTCATGTTCGGACTGGGCGGCGTGTACGTTGAGGTCCTGCGCGACGTGGTCTTTCGACTGGCGCCGTTCAGCGAGGACGAGGCTTTTTCAATGGTGCGTGAACTGCGCGCAGTAGCCTTGTTTGATGGGGTGCGCGGTGCGCGGGCTGCCGATGTTGGCGCGCTCGCCCAAATCCTGTCGCGCCTTTCGCACTTCGCCTGGGCGCAGCGCGACACCATCCACGAGATCGACATCAATCCGCTCATGGTGATGCCACAGGGCGAGGGGGTTTTCGCGCTCGACGCCTTGATCGTCGCGTCCCGGGATACGCAGCCTTGACGCTCCCAACGGCCGCATCGGCCGTGAGCCTCGCGTCGGACTGCTAACGCCCAGCGGGCGTTGCACGGCCCTACAGACTGGCAGACTCTTGAATTCGGAGGCAGAATCGTTGTAGCCTTCGCCCGTCGCCCCAGCCTTGGCTGCCGGGACATCGTCTGCACGTTCATGTCGAAAATACGTCGCCCCACC
>CAYJEC010000245.1:0-5339 GCA_964369025.1 uncultured Ideonella sp.
AGCCTTCGAGGAATTTCTCGAACTCGGTGAGCACGGTCTGAAAGACCCGCCGGCCGGTGTCCGGGAAGGCCTCGACAACCTGCACCACACGCTTGATCTCGGCCTCCAGCGGCGAGCCAACCACCTCGGCCCCGCCTTCGAAACCCATCACGCAGGCGCCCATGCGGTCGATCAGGCGCCGCGCGGGGTGGTCGGCGCTGACGAAGAAATCAGGCTCGGCGATGGCCACCCGGAGCGTGGGCATCTGCAGCCGCGCGAACCACACCCGCAACTGGGCGGGGATGCGGTCCTCGGTCAGGATGGCCTGAAACAGCAGGGCGACGAGCTCGACGGTGGCGCGCTCGGCGGGCGTTGCTGCCGCCTGTTTGAGAGCGACCTGCCGGTCGCGAAGCTCCTGCAGCAGGACCTCGGCCGATGGCGCCTCGCCGCCTGAACCCCCTGCGCCGCCAGCCACCGCACCGTCGCCGGCCGGGCCACCGGCCTGCTGAACCAGGCGCTGTTGTGCCTGCGCCATGGCTTCCGACAGCTTGGCCGAGGCCGGGCGGGCATGCGCGGTGTCGCGGAAGCCCGGAAGATGACGATCCATCACCTCGGAAAAATGCTCCAGGACGAAATCCGCCCGCGCGCTGCCCCCGGCTGCAGGGCGGGTCATCATGCGCGTCTCGTCGTCTATGCCGTGCCCGTGGTGGGTTGTCTGGCCACCCTGGCTGGCAGCCCCCGACGACGCACTTCCTTGTTGCCTGGCGTGCATACCGCCCGCCCCAGCGCCGGCGCCCCCACCAGATGCAGCGTTCGAAGAGGCGAGCTGGCCGCCAGCGAATCCAGTACCTGCGAAGACCGTTCCGGTCGACGAGGAACCGCTATAGCCGGTGCTGCGCCCACCACCTGCTGTGGTGGGCATCTCCGAGTCACCGAACCGGCTGGATGCGCGGGTGGACTCGGGCTCGGGCGGGGCGAGGCGGCCCGGCCCGGTGCTGCCGTCGGTGCGGCGAATCATGTTGCGCAGGTCGACATCGGGCATCACGCCATGATCGACTAGCCACTTGTTGGTGTCGTGCCAGACGGCCTCGATCGGTTTGGCGCAGGCCTTGGCGAGCACCTCCTCCATGCTTCGCCAGGAGTCCAACGACAACCCGGCCTCGGTCCACGCACTGACGATGCATTGGGCCAGGACAGGCGGGCGGAAGATGTCGAGGTCGTCGAGCTCTGCCTGGCGCGCCAAGTTGGTCAGCCGCGCGCGCAGGTCGTTGAACTCCCAGCTGCCCTTTTCCAGCATGGCCTGAGCCAGCCTCGACACGATGATCTCGAGTTGTATGGTGTCGTCGTCGACCAGCTTCAGGACTTGGTCCCCAGCCAGGGCGGCGGCCAGGGGGTTGGCCGGCTTGTTTCCAGGCTCGTGGCTTTGCAGTTCCATCTGCTTGCGGACTCGCTCGGCCAGGCGGCCAGGCCAGCGGTTGCCATTGCGCATCAGTTCCTGCAGCATGTCGCGGCGCTGCTGGGCGACTGTTCGTTCAGCGGCCTTTTCGTTCAGGGCCTGCGCACCGGCCAGGGCAGCGTCCAGCCAAGGCTGGAATTCGCGGATCAAGCGTTCCGCGAAGTAAAGGCGTGCCTGGTCGAGCAGGCTCGTCTGGGCCGAAGGTGCGGGCATGTAGGCGTCGTTGTCCGGCGGGCGAGTGGGGAGCCCTCCAGACTCTACACCACTGCCCCGGCGTTGGGGTCGTTCGGGTCGCCGCCGTCCTTGCCTGCCGGTCCCGCCTTGATGAGATCTTCACGCTTGACGCCCAGCCACATCGCGATCGCGGCCGCCACGAAGACAGACGAGTAGATGCCGAAGAGGATGCCAATGGTCAGCGCCACGGCGAAATAGTGCAGTGTCGGGCCGCCGAAGATGAGCATCGCCAGCACCATCATCTGCGTGCTGCCGTGGGTGATGATGGTGCGGCTCATCGTCGAGGTGATCGCGTGGTCGATCACCTCGTGGGTGTTCATCTTCCGGTACTTGCGAAAGGCCTCGCGGATCCGGTCGAAGATGACCACCGATTCGTTGACCGAGTAGCCGAGCACCGCCAGCACCGCTGCCAAGACCGACAGTGAGAACTCCCACTGGAAGAAGGCGAAAAAGCCCAGGATGATGATCACGTCGTGCAGGTTGGCGACGATGGCGGCGACCGAGAACTTCCACTCGAAGCGGATCGCCAGATAGATCATGATCCCGATGACAACGAAAGCCAGCGCCTTGGCGCCGTCCTGTGCCAGTTCTGCGCCGACAGAAGGCCCGACGAATTCGGTGCGGGAGAGCTTCAATGGCTCGACCCCGTTGGCGTCGCACGCAGGCCGGCTGATCTGCTCGCCCTGCGGGGTCGTGTACTGGCGGGTGGTGACCGTGCCAGTCTCTGCCTTGCACAGCGCGGTGAAGACCTGGGCCGCCACCTGCTCCTGCTTGATGTCGGCACGCACAGGCAAACGGATCATCACGTCGTGCGAAGTACCGAAGTTCTGTACCTGCACCTCACCGAATCCCATGGCTTCGACCACACTGCGGGTCTTGGCCAGGTCAGCCGTCTGGGTGTATTCGACCTCCAGCACGGTGCCCCCGGTGAACTCGATCGAGAAGTGCAGCCCGCGCGTAGCCAGAAAAAACACCGCGGCGACAAAGGTCAACGCCGAGATCACGTTGAAGATCAGCGCATGCCTCATGAAGGGGATGTCGCGCCGAATGCGGAAGAACTCCATCGTCTTTTCCTCTTTGTGGTGGGTTTCGGCGCGCACTCAGCGCGGATCAGCCACGTCGTTGGATGGCGCCGGCAAACCGTCCGGGCGCCAGACCTGGCCGATGGACACCGCCTTCAACTTCTTCTGCCGCCCATACCAGAGATTCACCAGGCCCCGCGAGAACATCACGGCGGAGAACATCGAGGTCAGGATGCCCAGGCAGTGCACAACGGCGAACCCGCGTATCGGGCCGGAACCGAAAGCCAACAAGGCCAGGCCGGCAATCAACGTGGTGATGTTGGAGTCCAAGATGGTGGCCCAGGCGCGTTCGTAGCCAGCGTGAATGGCCGCCTGTGGCGAGGCCCCGCCTCGGAGTTCTTCGCGCACCCGCTCGTTGATCAGGACGTTTGAGTCGATGGCCATGCCGAGCGCCAGCGCGATGGCGGCGATGCCGGGCAGCGACAGGGTGGCCTGCATCATCGACAACACGGCGATCAGCATCAAAAGGTTGAACGCCAGCGCCAGGGTCGAGAAGACCCCGAAGAGCAGGTAGTACAGGCACATGAACACGGCGATCGCCGCGAAGCCGTAGGTCACGCTGAGGAAGCCCTTGGCGATGTTCTCGGCGCCCAGGCTGGGGCCGATGGTGCGCTCCTCGATGATCTCCATGGGTGCAGCCAGCGAACCGGCGCGCAGCAACAGGGCGGTGTCGTTGGCCTCCTGCGTGGTCATGCGGCCGGAGATCTGGACCCGCCCGCCGCCAATTTCGCTGCGAATCACCGGCGCGGTGACGACCTCACCCTTGCCCTTTTCGAACAGAAGGATCGCCATCCGCTTGTTGACGTTCTCGCGGGTGATGTCCTTGAAGATGCGTGCGCCCTTGGCGTCCAGCGTCAAATGCACTGCCGGCTGCTGCTGGTCGTCGAAGCCGGGCTGAGCGTCGGTCAGGTTCTCGCCGGTCAGGATGACCTGGCGCTTGACGATCAGCGGGCCACCGCCTCGCTCGACATACCGTTCGGTGTTGAACGGCACCGGGCCATTGCCCACCGCTGCACCCGCAGCCTCGACCGAGTCGTCGACCAGACGAACTTCCAGCGTGGCTGTGCGGCCGATGATGTCCTTGGCCTTGGCGGTGTCCTGCACGCCTGGCAGTTGCACGACCACGCGGTCCAGCCCCTGCTGCTGGATCACCGGCTCGGCCACACCGAGTTCGTTCACCCGGTTGTGCAACGTCGTGATGTTCTGCTTCAGCGCAGCATCCTGAACGCGGCGCATGGCCTCAGGCTTGAGCGTGCCCGTCAACAGCAAGTCGCCGTTGGCGGACGCGCTTTCTGCCCAGACCACATCCGGCTGCGTGTCCTGCAGCAGGGTCAGTGCAGCCGTGCGGATGGCGGGATCACGGAAGCGAACTTCGACCGCATTGCCTTCCCGGCTGATACCTGAATGGCGGATGTTCTTGTCGCGCAGGCTGGTGCGCAGATCGCCAGTCAGCGAGTCGGCCTTCTTGGTCAGCGCCGACTTCATGTCGACCTGCATCAGGAAGTGCACACCGCCACGCAGATCCAACCCCAGGTACATGGGGAGGGCATGCAGGCTGGTGAGCCAATGCGGCGACCGCGACACCAGGTTGAGCGCGACGATGTACGAGGGGTCGGCCGGATCAGGGTTAAGGGCCTTCGACAGCGCGTCCTTGGACTTGATCTGGGTGTCGGTGTCGGCCAGCCGGGCCTTCACCGAATTTCCCTCGAACTGGACAAAGTCAGGCTTGATCCCTGCTGCGTTCAGACTTTGCTCGATGCGGGGCACCAGGCTGGCGTCGACCTTGACCGTGGCCTTGACGCTGGAGACCTGCACCGCAGGGGCCTCGCCAAAGAAGTTCGGCAAGGTGTACACGAGGCCGACCACCAGCGCAAAGGCCAGCAGCAGGTACTTCCACAGAGGATAGCGGTTCATGGTTGAGGTCTCGTGCCGTGGCGCCGGCGCCCCCGCCGGGGCAGGACGGGCGCGCTGAGCCGCGCGCCCGGGACGGTTTTACTTGTAGGTGCCCTTGGGAAGGACCTGGACCACCGCGCTGCGTTGGACCTGCACTTCGACATCCTTGGCGAGTTCGACATGCAGAACGCTGTCGCTGATCTTGGCGACTCGGCCGATGAGGCCACCGCCGACAACCACCTCGTCACCCTTGGCCAGGGCCTCGATCATGGCCTTGTGCTCCTTCTGGCGCTTCATCTGCGGCCGAATCATGATGAAGTACAGAACCACGAACATCAGCACCAGTGGCAGGAACTGCATCAGGCTGCCAGCGGCGCCCGCGGGCGCGGAGGTGGATTGTGCGTAGGCGGTTGAAATGAACACGTGCTGAGTCCTTGTCGGTGAAATGCGCGGGCCCCGGTGGGGTATGGCGGCGGGCGATTCTAGATGCGGCCTGTGTCGTTGGGATCAAGCGGTGTGCGCCGCTTCGTGGTCATCGGATTTCCCGATGGCACGCCAAAAAACAAAAAGGCCCCGCTACACCGAGTAGGGGGCCTTCAGATGCTGTCGAAACTGGTTGCGGGGGCAGGATTTGAACCTGCGACCTTTGGGTTATGAGCCCAACGAGCTACCAGACTGCTCCACCCCGCGACAGA
>CAYJEC010000246.1:0-5337 GCA_964369025.1 uncultured Ideonella sp.
GCTGCGCATGCGCTTCGGCATTGAAATGTCCACCGACCACACGCTGGAAGAAGTCGGGAAGCAATTCGATGTCACCCGAGAGCGGATCCGCCAGATCGAGGCCAAGGCTATCCGCAAGTTGAAGCACCCGAGCCGGTCCGACAAGTTGCGCACCTACCTCGACAACATTTGATCGCCCGGGCGCAACGAGCGACAGGCTAAACTCGTTCGCGCATGGCAACGATCAAGCGTCGAACCGTCCTCTTCGCCGACCTGCGAGGAAGCACCGCGCTGTACGAGTCGCTGGGCAATGCGCAGGCCACTGCGGTGGTGACCCACACCATCGATTCCCTGTCCCGACGCGTACCGGCGATGGGCGGGCAGCTTGTCAAGACCCTGGGAGACGGCCTGATGGCGGTCTTTGCCGCACCTGCCATGGCGGTGGCCACGGCCATCCAGATGCAGGACGTGCTGGAGTCCAATGCTGCGGCCGCACCGAGCCCCGCCGCGATGGCGCGGTTGCGACTTCAGATTGCGATGGCCGTCGGCGAGGTGGTGGAGGTCAGCGGCGATTGCTTCGGTGATGCCGTCAACGTGGCGGCACGCCTGATCGACCATGCAGGCGACAACGAATCGCTGATCACCCGAGAAGTGCTCGATGAACTGGCGCCCGAGACACGCGCCAAGTTCCGCTCGCTCGACAAGGTGCACCTGCGCGGACGGGCCGAGCCCGTAGAGGTCCATATGATGGTCGCGTCGCGCGGTGCCGACACCGCCGCCACGCTCATGGAGACCCGTCTGGATTTGGCGGAACCCGAGGGCCTGCAACTGTTCTGGCGCGACGAAGCCCATCAATTCACGCGCGCGGACCTGCCCATCCTGATCGGCCGGGGTTCGACCTGCGGTTTGCACATCGACGAAGCGCGTGTCTCGCGCACCCATGCGCGTGTCGATTGGATGGGCGGCTCGCTGCAGATCACCGATGTCAGCATCAATGGCACCTATGTGCGGTTCACAGGTGACGATGAGGTGTTGAGTCTGCGCCGAGGCGCTTGCACCTTGCACGGCAGCGGTGATATCGGCTTGGGCGGTTCACCCAACGAGGTCGGCGTGCCACTTCTTCGCTTCAACGTCATGTCGAGCCCGGACGACACCATGCCCATGCGTTTGTCCGCTCCACCCGAACGCGGCTGACCATCGCCTCCCCACAGCGATACCCATGCCCTTACCAACGGAACCTGGCCGACCCCATGGCTCACGCCCCCAGGTGGGCGTACTCCTCGCTAACCTCGGCACCCCGGACGCCCCAACGCCGGCCGCGCTGCGACGCTACCTTGGTGAGTTTCTCAGTGATCCGCGCGTGGTGGAGATTCCCAAGGCGCTTTGGTGGCCGATCCTGCACGGTGTCATCTTACGCACCCGGCCCAAGGTGTCTGCCCAGAAATACGCCAGCGTGTGGATGCCCGAAGGTTCGCCCTTGGCGGTCTATACGCGGCGCCAGGCGAAATTGCTGCAGGAGGGGCTGGGCCAGCGCGGCTGTGCCGTCGTGGTCAAGCCCGCCATGCGCTATGGCCAACCATCGATTGCCAGCGCATTGGACGAGTTCCAGGCTGAAGATGTGCGCCGCATCCTGGTGGTGCCGGCCTATCCGCAATACTCCGGCGCGACCACTGCCAGCACATTTGACGCGGTCAGCGCCTGGGGCCGTCGTGCTCGCTGGGTGCCGGAGTTTCGCTTCGTCAACCAGTACCACGACGATGCAGCCTACATCGCTGCATTGGCTGGCACCGTCAGCGCCCATTGGCAGCGCGCGGGCCGCGCCGGCGTGTTGGTCATGAGTTTTCACGGCATGCCGGCGCGCACCCTTGCCCTGGGCGACCCGTACCACTGCCAATGCCAGAAGACAGCGCGCCTGCTGGCCGAATCACTTGGCCTGAAGGCCGAAGAATGGCGCATCAGCTTCCAGAGCCGCTTTGGCCGCGCGCAATGGCTGGAGCCATCGACCACCACCACGCTGGAGGCATTGGCCGCAGCCGGTACGAAACGCGTCGACGTGATCTGCCCTGGATTCGCTGCAGACTGCCTGGAGACCCTAGAGGAGATCCAAATGGAGGCCAAGGAGATCTTCCTCCATGCCGGTGGCGAATCCTTCAGCTACATCGCCTGCCTGAACGACCAGCCCATCGGCATGGCGGTTCTTGGTGACGTGGCCCAGCGCCACCTGGCAGGCTGGCTTGACCGTGATCCCGACGACACAGAATTGGCCGCCAGCCGGGACCGCGCTCTGGCGATGGGCGCGGCCCGGTAAGCCGCCCCGTCGATCAGACGCGGGTCACCGCGCCCGGCTCCGTCGGCGGGCGCAGCCAACGCATCAGGCGTGGCAGTACCAGCACCGAGATCACGACCACCAGCAGCGCCAGCGACCCCGGCCGCTGCAGGAATATGCTCCAGTGCCCTTCGCCGATGGACAAGGCATTGCGCATTTGCGCCTCGGCCAACGGCCCGAGGATCATTCCGACCACCACCGGTGCAGTGGGAAAGTCGAAGCGACGCATCGCCACACCCAGCAAGCCGATCGCATAGAGCAGCACCAGATCGAAGGCAGACTGTCGCATGCCGTAGACCCCGACCGTCGCGAAGATCAGGATGCCCGCATATAAATGCGCCTTGGGAATCTTCAACAGCTTGACCCACAGGCCCACCAGCGGCAGGTTCAGCACCAGCAACATCACGTTGCCGATATAGAGAGACGCAATCAACGCCCAGACCAGCTGGCCGTTGGTGTCGAACAGCTGCGGCCCCGGCTGGATCCCGTAGTTCTGGAACGCGCCGAGCAGGATGGCCGTGGTGTTGGAGGTCGGGATGCCCAAGGTCAACAGCGGGATCAAGGTCGCCGTGATGGCCGCGTTGTTGGCCGCCTCGGGGCCCGCCACGCCCTCGATGGCGCCGGTGGTGCCAAACTCTTCCTTGTGCTTGGAGAGCTTCTTTTCGGCGGCATAGCTGAGGAAAGTCGGGATCTCGCTGCCGCCGGCCGGGATGGTGCCGAAAGGCGCCCCGATGAAGGTGGCACGGATCCAGGCGGGCCATGAGCGCTTCCAGTCGCTCTTGCTCATGTGGACACGGCTCATCTTGTTCTGCGTCTCCACCGTGCGGCCCTCGTAGAGCACGTTGTAGAGCGCCTCGCCGACGGCGAACAAGCCCACCGCGATCAGCACGACCTCCAGGCCATCCATCAGTTCGGGCACCCCACCGGTGAAACGCGCCACACCGGTGATCTGGTCCAGACCGACCAGGCCCAGCGCCAGGCCGACGAACAGCGAAGTCAACCCGCGCAGCGTGCTCTTGCCCAACACGGCGCTGACGGTGGTGAAGGCCAGCAGCATCAGCATGAAGTACTCGGGCGGGCCGAGCTTGACTGCGTAGTTGGCCACGATGGGCGAGAAGAAGGTCACCAGCACCGTGGCGATCGTGCCGGCCACAAAGGAGCCGATCGCGGCAGTGGCCAGCGCGGCGCCGGCACGGCCACTCTTGGCCATCTTGTTGCCTTCCATCGCCGTGACCATCGAGCCCGATTCGCCCGGTGTGTTCAGCAGGATGGATGTGGTCGAGCCGCCATACATGGCACCGTAATAGATACCGGCGAAGAAGATCATCGACGCCGTTGGCTCCACCTTCAGCGTGATCGGCAACAGCATCGCCACTGCCGTGGCCGGCCCGATGCCCGGCAGCACGCCCACAGCGGTGCCGATGGTGCAGCCCAGCAAGGCCCACAGCAGGTTGATTGGCGTACCTGCGGTCGCAAAACCCTGCATCAACTGGTTCAGGGTGTCCATCACAACCATCCTGTCGAGGTGAGACCTGGCAAGCCGATCGCCAGCAACTGCGTGAACATCCAATACACCGGTGCGGCGATCGCAAACCCGATCGCTGCATCCGCAGCAAGGCCGGCGATCCCCCCTGCCGGGCGATCCTGCGACAGTTTCAAGCCGCGCACCGCCAAGACGAAGCACAGCGTGCAACTGAGGATGAAGCCAATGGTCGTGATCAGCGCCGCATTGGACAGGATGCCCAAGGACACCCAAGCAAACCCGCGCCAGTCACCACGGTCCGCGCCAGAGGGTTCCTCCATGCTGCGGAAGCCGCCCGTCCGGGCTTCCCACACCAGCCAGCCACCACACAGGGTCAGCATGACGCCCACCACCAGAGGCAGGAAGTTGGGGCCGACACCGGCATAGCCGGCGTCGGAGGTCAGTTGAAAAGCGCCACCGACGAAGACGGCGCCGATCGCCAGCGTGCCGGCGCCGATCCAGGTCTGCGGCGATTTCATGCTCAGATCATCCCGGCCTTGACCATCACCGCACGCAGGCTGGCGAACTCGTCGTCGACGAACTTCTCGAACTCCGCGCCGGCCATCAGCGCCGGCGTCCAGCCATTCTTCTGCAGCGACTCGGCCCAGGCCTTGGTCTTGGTGGCCTTGACGATCATCTCGGTCAGCGCCTTGCGTTGTTCCGGGGTGATGCCGCCGGCCGCGTAGACACCACGCCAGTTGCCGATCACCACGTTGATGCCCTGCTCCTTCAACGTGGGCACGTTGATGCCCTTCAGACGTGCGTCGGAGGTGACCCCGATCGCGCGCATCTTGCCGGACTCGATGTACGCCTGGAACTCGCTGTAGCCGCTGCCGCCGATGGTGACGTTCCCACCCAGGATGGCGGCCGTGGCCTCACCGCCCCCACGGAACGGGACGTAGTTGATCTTGGCTGCATCGACACCCGCCTCACGGGCGATCATGGCTGCCGCCACGTGCTCGGTGGAGCCCCGCGATCCGCCGCCCCACTTGACGCTGCCAGGGTCCTTCTTCATCTGCTCGACCACGTCCTTCATGGTCTTGAACGGAGAGTCGGCCGGCAGCACGAAGACGTTGTACTCGCTGGTCAGGCGGGCCAGCGGGGTGGCCTGCGACAGGCTGACCGGCGGCTTGCCGGTGATGATGCCACCGAGCATCACCGCGCCCATCACCATGATGGCGTTCGGATCGCCCTTGCTCGCGCTGACGAACTGGGCCAGCCCCAGGGCACCGGCGGCGCCACCCTTGTTGTCGTAGCTGACGGTCGCGGCCACACCGGACTCTTGAAGGGCCTTGCCCAGGGCGCGGCCCGTGCTGTCCCAGCCACCACCCGGATTGGCCGGGATCATCATCTTCAAGTTGGCATTGGCCAGCGCGGAGAGCGGCAGGCCGCCGGTGGCTGCCAGGGCAGCCAGGGATTTGAGGAAGGTATCGCGACGCATGGATTTGTCTCCTGTCGGTTGCAGATGGGAACCCCGACATGTTCGCTCGCCTGGCGGGCAACGCGCTGT
>CAYJEC010000247.1:0-5331 GCA_964369025.1 uncultured Ideonella sp.
CGTCACAGAGGTATTTGATGCGGGTGCGCACCTCGTCGAGCAGCAGCTTGAGCGCTTCGTCGCGCAGCGCATCGGGCAAGGCGATGCCGTCGAAGAAGGTCTTCAGGCGTTCGATCGGCATCAGCATCAGGTCGTGCAGGCTGAGCCCCGGCAACGCCTCGAGTTGCTCACGCGACCATGTGGCACCGACCGGCAGGTTGCGTTTCCCCGGCGGCAGAACGCCATCGGCATCGGCCTTCGAGCCGATGCGCCACAGCAGCGCCTCCAGCTTCAGCCGGGCACCCCCGCAGACCGTGCAGGGGGTGTAGCTGCGGTACTTGGACAAGAGCACCCGGATGTGCATCTTGTAGGCCTTGCTCTCCAGGTACTCGAAGAAGCGGCGCACGCCATACCACTGCTTGTTCCAGTTGCCGTTCCAGTGGGGCGAGCCGGCGATCACCCAGTCGCGCTGGGCCGGGGTCAGCGCACTCCAGGCGGTGTCGCGCGGGATGCCGGCCTCACCGGCGTACTTCATCAGGTCGTCCTGGCATTCCTTCCAGGCCGGGGTCTGCAGGGGCTTGATGGCGCCGCTGCGCAGGGTCTTGCGCTCATCCGGGATCACCAGGCCGAAATCCACGCCGATGACGCGGCCGAAGCCGCGGCAGGTGTCGCACGCGCCGTAGGCCGAGTTGAACGAAAACAGCGCCGGCTGCGGGTCGCCGTAGCGCAGGTCGCTCTCCGGGCAGTGCAGGCCGGTGCTGTACTTCCACAGGTCAGGCTCGCCCTCCTCCTGCAAGGCATACACGTTCAGCCGGCCGCTGCCGCGCTTGAGGCCCAGTTCGATGGCCTCCATGGCCCGCACACGCTCGGTGCCCGCCAGGCGAAAGCGGTCGGCCACCACGTCCAGCAGCTTCCTGTCGGCGACCACGCGCTCGGCCTGCACGCGGGCGAAGCCGCTGGCCGCCAGCCACTGCTCCAGTTCGGTGGCGGTGGTGTTGGCCGGCAGTTCGACCGGGAAGGTGACGACCAGGCGTGGGTCGCCAGCAGCCGCGGCACGGGCCAGCAGATCGGCATAGATGGTTTCGGTGCTGTCGTGCCGCACGCGCAGGGCCGTCTGCTTGTCGAACAACTCGGCGGCGCGGGCGAACAACAGCTTCAGGTGGTCGTTCAGCTCGGTCATCGTGCCGACCGTGCTGCGGCTGGTGCGCACTGGGTTGGTCTGGTCGATGGCGATGGCGGGGGGCACACCGTCGACCCGATCCACCGCCGGCCGGTCCATGCGGTCGAGGAACTGGCGGGCATAGGCCGAGAAGGTCTCGACGTAGCGGCGCTGGCCTTCGGCGTAGAGCGTGTCGAAGACGAGGCTGGACTTGCCCGAACCGCTGGGGCCGGTGACCACGGTCATCTCGCCGGTGCGGATGTCCAGGTCGAGGTTCTTCAGGTTGTGCTGGCGGGCGCCACGGATGCGGATGGTGCCGGTCGTCATGGAAGGGTCTGGGCTGGGGTTGAACCCTCTATGTTGGCACGGCACGGGCAAACCCCATTCGCAGTTCCCACAAACCCCCGGGCCGCACTGAGCCCAGAATCCGGATCATCGTGGGGCTGGAGATCGACATGGCAATTCAGGCTGCCGGGGCACGGGTGTGGCGGGGCATGATGTTGGCGGCGGCGTTGGCCGTGATCGGCACGCCGGCCTCGGCGCAGATCCGCATCGGCCAGACGGCCGGCTTCACCGGCGCGGTGGCGGCCGGCGTCAAGGAGGTCAGCAGCGGCGCCAAGCTCTACCTGGACGCCATCAACCTGGCCGGAGGCGTGGCCGGCCAGACCATCGAACTGATCGCACTGGACGACAAATTCGAGCCGGCGCTGGCCGCGGAGAACGCGAAGAAGCTGATCGACCAGGGTGTGATCGCCCTCTTCCTGACCCGCGGCACGCCGCACACCCAGGCGGTGTTGCCGCTGCTGGCACAGTACAAGGTGCCGCTGATCGGCCCCTCCACTGGCGCGATGGCCCTGCATGTCCCGGTGCACCCCTGGGTTTTCAATGTGCGCGCCACCTACCAGCGCGAGGCCGAGCGTGCGGTGCGGCACCTGAGCCTGATCGGCATGGATCGCATTGCCATCGTGCAGGTCGAGGACACCTTCGGCAGCGATGCCGCCCAGGGGGCCCTCAAGGGCTTCGCCGGAGTCGGCAAGCAACCGGTGCTGCACGAGAAGTTCGACCGCAGCAAGCCGGACATGGCCCCCATGATCCCCAAGATCCTGAAGGCCGATGCGCAGGCGGTGCTCTTCGTGGCCTCAGGCAGCATGGTGGCCGACGGTGTGAAGCTGCTGCGCGCCGCCGGCTCGCGGGCGCAGATCGTGACCCTGTCGAACAACGCCTCGTCGGGCTTCGTCAAATCGCTCGGCGAGAACGCCCGCGGCACGGTGGTGAGCCAGGTCTTCCCCTACGAGCGCTCGCTCGCCGCCCCCATGGTGAAGGAAGCCACCGACCATGCACGCGCCGCCGGCCTGGCCGAGCTGACGCCGGCGATGCTGGAGGGCTATGCGGCCGCCAAGGTGCTGGTGGAGGGTCTGAGGCGTGCCTCGCCCAACCCGACGCGAGACAAGCTGAAGACCGCGCTCGAGAGCTTCCGTCGCTTCGACCTGGGCGGGCTGGAACTGAGTTACACCACCACCGACCACAGCGGGCTGGACTACGCCGACCTGTCCATCGTCGGCGAGGACGGCAAGTTCAGGCGCTGACGGGGTCCACCACGCTGCTGAGCCGCAGGACCAGTTCCACCGGCATCACGCGCGGCAGCTGCGGGGTGCCGTCCATCAAGTGGATCAGCGCATCCACCAGTTCGACGCCGGCCTGCGACACCGGCTGGTGGACGGTGGTCAGCGGCGGGTCGGCATACGCCGCGAGGGCCACGTTGTCGTAGCCCACCACGGCCACGTCCTCCGGCACCCTCAGGCCGCGTCGGCGCAGGGCCCGCATGACCAGGATGGCGATCAGATCGCTGCTGGCAAAGACCGCATCGAAATCGGCCCGCCCTTCGTGTGCGCTGGCCACCTGCCGGGCGATCGCCAGTTCGGCGTCATGCTCCTCGAAGGGCACCTTGCGGACCCGGGATTCGTCGTACGGCACCCCGGCATCGGCCAGCGCCTGCCGGTAGCCGGCCAGGCGCAGGGCCACCTCGGGCAACTGAGCGTCCCCCAGGAACAGGATGCGGCGCCTGCCTTCCTGCAGCAGGTGCTCGGTCGCCAGGCGGCCGCCGAGCAGGTTGTCGCCCCCCACGGTGCAGTAGAGCTGCTGCGGCAATTGGCCACCCCAGACCACCACCGGCACACCGCGCGCGGCGAGTGCGTTGAGCTGATCATGGTGGCGCCACTGGCCGATCAGAACGATGCCGATCGCACGCCCCGAATCGTAGAGTGACGAGACCGAATCCAGTGCCTCGGCGTCCACGCGGGAGAGCAGCATGTCGTAGCCGCGGTCGGTCAGCGCATCGGCCAGGCTGCCGACCATGGACAGGAAGAACGGGTCGGAGATGTGCTGGCGCGATTGGGCCTCGTAGGGCACCACGACCGCGATGGTCTGGTTGCGCTGCAGGCGCAGGTTCTTGGCGCTCTGGTTGATGGTGTATTTCAGCGAGCGCGCCAGCTCGCCGATGCGCTGCTTGGTCTCGTCGTTGACCAGCGGGCTGCCGTTCAGCGCGCGCGAAACGGTCGAGACCGAGACGCCCGCAAGGCGGGCGATGTCGGCCATTTGCAGGCGGCGGCGGTCGGCTGGGGAATCAGAAGGCATGGCCCGATTAGAACGCGAGGCGTTCCAAAGCGCGCAAGTACGGTGCGTGGTGCATCAAATCGTCCCACGGCAATGGATCGGTTTGCGGCAACAGCGCGACACGGCGTGCCTCGCCGGCGGCATCGGCCTCCCACCGCCCCTGGCTCAGCGCCTGTTCCAGGCCGTCCAGCAAGGCGTCGACCGGCGCGCCGCCTTCCACCAGAGACTGGTTGCAGTACAGGATCATGTCGCAACCCGCATTCAGCGCGGCCACGGCCGCATCCACAGCACTGACCGGGCGGCCATCGATGACCCGAGCCCCTTCCATGCTGAGGTCATCGCTGAAGACAGCACCGGTGAAACCCAGCTCGCCGCGCAGGATGTCCTGCAGCCAGATGCGCGAGAAGCCGGCGGGGCGGCTGTCCACCTTGGGGTAGGTCACGTGAGCCGGCATCACGCTGGCCAGCGTGGTGCTCAGCCACTCGTAGGGCTTGGCGTCCTCGGCGAGCAAGACGCGGCGCGAGCGCTTGTCGACCGGCGCGGCCAGGTGACTGTCTGCCCCCACATGGCCATGCCCAGGGAAATGCTTGGCGCAGTGGGACATGCCCACCTGCATCAGACCCTGGACCAGGCTCTTGGCGAGCAGCGTGGCAACGCGCGCATCGCGGTGGAAGGCACGGTCACCGATGACGGCGCTTCGGCCGTGGTCCAGATCCAGGACCGGGGTGAAACTGAAATCCAAGCCGCAGGCGCGCAGCTCGCTGGCCAGCACCACCCCCACGGCGGTGGCCGCGTCGGTGGCATGCATCGCGTCGCGCATCCACAGCTCGCCGAGGCGGCGCATCGGCGGCAGGTGGGTGAAGCCATCGGTCCTGAAGCGCTGCACGCGGCCGCCTTCGTGGTCCACGCAGACCAGCAGGTCGGGCCGGATGGCCTTGGCCTCGGCCACCAGCAGTGTCAGCTGCGCCCGGCTCTCGAAGTGGCGTGCGAAAAGGATCAGGCCGCCGGTGAGCGGGTGCGCCAGGCGGCGGCGGTCGTCGGCATCCAGAGACGGGCCGGCGATGTCGAGAACGACAGGAGCGTGAGGGGTCATGCGGACTCGGTTTCAACGACGACGAAGCTGACGGCGTAGTCGCTCTCGTCGCTCAGGGTGACATGGGCGCGCAATCGGCGCGCCTCGAACCAGGAGGCCAATTCGCCGTGCAACTTCACGTAGGGTTGGCCGCTGGGGTGGTTGAGGATCTCGCAAGCGCGCCAGGTCATGGGCATGTGCAGGCCCAGGCCGATGGCCTTGGAGAAGGCCTCCTTGGCGGAGAAGCGCGTGCCCAGGTAGGCCAGGCCACGGGCCTCGACCTTGGCACGGCGGAAGTGGAACACCTTCAACTCCCCGGGGCCCAGCACCTTCTCGGCGAAACGGTCGCCCTTGCGCGCCAGCGTGGCCGCGATGCGGC
Organism: uncultured Ideonella sp.; assembly: GCA_964369025.1. Classification (GTDB taxonomy): domain Bacteria; phylum Pseudomonadota; class Gammaproteobacteria; order Burkholderiales; family Burkholderiaceae_C; genus Ideonella. The sequence goes on from CAYJEC010000247.1 coordinate 5,203, forward strand.
GCAGGTCGCAGACGTCGGTGCCCGTTCCGAAGATCATGCCCGGGATGCGTGGATGGCCTTGAGGTACGCCCGGATCGTCTCGGTGTAGCCCAGCTCCAGCGCGTCGGCAATCAACGCGTGGCCGATCGA
>CAYJEC010000248.1:0-5301 GCA_964369025.1 uncultured Ideonella sp.
GTCGCGTTGTCCGCTGGCGTACAGCGGATGGTCCGCTCCGACCTGGGCTCGGCAGGCGTGATGTTCACCATCGACACCGAATCGGGCTTCAAGGATGTGGTCTTCATCACCTCCAGCTACGGCCTTGGCGAAACGGTGGTGCAGGGGGCCGTGAACCCGGACGAGTTCTACGTGCACAAGCCGGCGCTGCAGGCGGGCAAGTTCCCGGTCATCCGCCGCAGCCTGGGCTCCAAGCTGATCCGCATGGAGTTTGCATCGCCGGAGGAGAAGGCTGCCAGCGGCAAGTTGGTGAAGACGGTGGACACACCGCCCGAGCAGCGCAACCGCTACTCGCTGACCGATGCCGAGGTGATCGAACTTTCCAAGTACGCGCTGGTCATCGAGAAGCACTACGCCCGTCCGATGGACATCGAATGGGGCAAGGACGGCATCGACGGCAAGCTCTACATCCTGCAGGCCCGGCCTGAGACAGTGCGCAGCCAGGCCGAAGGCCAGGTCGAGCACCGCTACAAGCTGAAGGGCCACAGCGCCGTGCTGGTGGAAGGGCGGGCGATTGGCCAGAAGATCGGCACCGGGCCGGTGCGTCTCGTCAGTTCGATCTCCGAGATGGACCGTGTCCAGCCCGGAGACGTTCTTGTCACCGACATGACCGATCCGAATTGGGAGCCGGTGATGAAGCGCGCCAGCGCCATCGTCACCAACCGTGGCGGCCGTACCTGCCACGCGGCCATCATTGCCCGCGAACTGGGTATCCCGGCGGTGGTGGGGTGTGGCGATGCGACCGAGAAACTGCATGACGGCGCGCTGGTCACGGTGGCCTGCTCCGAGGGCGACACCGGCCATGTCTATGACGGCCTGCTGGAAACCGAGGTCACCGAGGTCGCTCGCGGCGAGATGCCCTACTGCCCAGTGAAGATCATGATGAACGTCGGCAACCCGACGCTGGCATTCAATTTCGCCCAGTTGCCCAACTCGGGCGTCGGCCTGGCGCGGCTCGAGTTCATCATCAACAACAACATCGGTGTGCATCCGAAGGCGATCCTCGACTACCCCAACGTCGACCCGGATCTGAAGAAGGCGGTCGAATCAGTCGCCCGGGGACACGCCTCGCCGCGCGCCTTCTATGTCGACAAGCTGGCAGAGGGGGTGGCCACCATCGCCGCGGCCTTCTGGCCCAAGCCGGTCATCGTTCGTTTGTCAGACTTCAAGTCCAACGAGTACAAGAAGCTGATCGGCGGCTCGCGCTACGAGCCGGACGAAGAGAACCCGATGCTCGGCTTCCGCGGCGCGTCGCGCTACATCAGCGGCGAGTTCACCGACGCATTCGGCATGGAATGCGAGGCCCTCAAGCGGGTGCGCAACGACATGGGCCTGAACAACGTCGAAATCATGGTGCCCTTCGTGCGCACCGTCCGACAGGCCGAGCGCGTGGGCCAGTTGCTGGCGGGCCGCGGGCTGCGGCGCGGCCAGGACGGCCTGCGCCTGATCATGATGTGCGAGGTGCCCAGCAATGCCATCCTGGCCGAGCAGTTCCTGCAGCATTTCGACGGCATGTCGATCGGTTCCAACGACCTGACCCAGCTCACGCTGGGTCTGGACCGTGATTCGGGTCTGGAACAACTGGCCGAGGACTTCGACGAGCGTGACCCTGCCGTCAAGGCCTTGATCTCACGTGCCATTGCCGCCTGCCGGGCCACGGGCAAATATGTAGGCATCTGCGGCCAGGGCCCCAGCGACCACCCGGATTTCGCAGACTGGCTGGCCGCCGAGGGCATCGTCTCGATCTCGCTGAACCCGGATTCGGTCATCGAGACCTGGACCCGGCTCGCCGCGGTTCGCTGACCCCTGGGAGCCGGTGCAGGACGCACCGCACCGGCTCCCGGCTGAACAATCGGCTTGTGCCATAATCGCGGGCTTTCCTCTTGCCGCACCCGCAGTCAGACGCACGGGGCGGCTTCCAATTTCTGGAACCCACAAGGAGTATTCATGCGTCACTATGAGATCGTTCTGCTGATCCATCCGGATCAAAGCGAACAGGTTCCGGCCATGCTGGAGCGCTACAAGAGCCTGGTCACCAACGGCGGCGGCAAGGTCCACCGCGTGGAAGACTGGGGCCGCCGTCAGCTCGCCTACATGATCCAGAAGCTCGCCAAGGCGCACTACCTGTGCCTGAATATCGAGTGCTCGAACGACGTGCTGGCCGAACTGGAGACGGGTTTCCGCTTCAACGACGCCGTGCTGCGCCACCTGACGGTGTCCGCCGCCAAGGCCGAAACCGGCCCGTCGGTGATGATGAAGTCGGTCGAGAAGGAAGAGGCCCGCAAGGCCGCCCAGGAGTCCAACGCCTGAACCCGCTGGGTTCGGCTCGATCCACACAGGCTGCCCGATGAACCGATTGGTTCTGGCTGCCGAGGTGGTTGAGCGAGGCGCGATGCGTTACACCCCAGCCGGCTTGCCGGCCTTGGACATGCAGCTGAAGCACCAGTCCGAGGTCAGCGAAGACGGCCAGCCCCGCCAGGTTGCGATGCAACTGAAAGCGGTGGCGATTGGGGCGATCACGCGGCCCGCCGCCGCGCTGGCTCTGGGAAGCCCGGCCACGTTTGCCGGATTTCTCGCTTCCTCGCGCAATGGCAAGGGCCTCGTGTTCCACGTGACAGAGATCGCCTGACGAGCCTTCACCTGTTTGATACCGGATAGACAATTTTCAGAGGTCATCATGCCCCCACCGAAGTCACGCTTTTCCAAGGACCGCCGTCCCAAGCGCAACCAGCAATCGCTGCTGTTTCGCCGCAAGAAGTTCTGCCGCTTCACCGTCACTGGCGTCGAGTCGATCGACTACAAGGACGTTGACCTTCTGCGCGATTTCATCGGCGAGAACGGCAAGATCACGCCCGCCCGCCTGACCGGCACGCGCGCGTTTTTCCAGCGCCAGCTGACCACCGCCATCAAGCGCTCGCGCTTCCTGGCGATGCTGCCGTACAGCGACCAACACCGCGTCTAAGGGAGTCACACCATGCAAATCATTCTGCTGGACAAAGTGGCGAACCTGGGCAACCTGGGCGATATCGTCAAGGTCAAGGACGGCTACGCCCGCAACTTCCTGATTCCGACCAAGCGCGCCCGCCGTGCGACGGAAACCGCGATCAAGGAGTTCGAAGCGCGTCGCGCTGAGCTGGAGAAGGTCGCATCCGAGAAGCTGGCCGCCGCCAGCGCCGTCGGCGAAAAGCTGGCTGGCCTGACCGTCACCGTCAGCCAGAAGGCGGGCGTTGACGGCCGCCTGTTCGGTTCCGTCACCAACCACGACATCGCGGATGCCCTGGCGAAGGCCGGCTTCCAGATCGCCAAGGCTCAGGTTCGCCTGCCCAACGGCCCGCTGAAGGCTGTTGGCGAGTTTCCGGTGAACGTGGCGGCCCACACCGATGTGGTGGTCGAAATCACTGTCAAGGTGGTTGGCGCATCCGACTGATCCACCCCGGATCACCGAATGAGCAAGGGGCCGGTCTCGCACCGGCCCCTTGCTTTTTGGGGCGGCGCACTTGTGCCCCGCAAACCCCCAGGAAGTCCCCAGGCTTGTGCACAGGCGCCGCGCTTTCGGCCCACTATGATTTCCGGATGACCACGATCTTCGAATCCCACGACCCGCGCGCCATGCCCCGCGACGACGAGGTGGCCAAGCTGAGGGTGCCGCCGCACTCGATCGAGGCCGAGCAGAGTGTGCTCGGCGGCTTGTTGCTTGACAACGGCGCCTGGGATCGCGCGGCCGATGTGCTCAGTGAAACGGACTTCTACCGCTACGAGCATCGGCTGATCTTCAGCGCAGTGGGCGGGCTGATCAATGCCACCAAGCCGGCGGACGTGATCACGGTTTTCGAGCAACTGCAGTCACTCGGCAAATCCGAGGAGTGCGGCGGCCTGGCCTACTTGAACGCCTTGGCGCAGAGCGTGCCCAGCGCGGCCAACCTGCGCCGCTATGCGGAGATCGTGCGTGAACGGGCCATCCTGCGCAAGCTGATCGCCGCCAGCGACGACATCGCCACGCAGGCGTTCAACCCGCAGGGCAAACAGGTCTCGCAGATCCTGGACGAAGCCGAAGGCAAGATCTTCAAGATCGGCGAGGAAGGTCAGCGCACGAAGCAGGGGTTCCAGAGCATGGATACCCTGGTCATGGCGCTGATCGATCGCGTCACCGAACTGGCCGAGAACGGTGCCGAAGAGGTGACTGGCGTGCGCACGGGCTTCTTCGACATGGATCGCATGACCGCGGGCTTGCAGGGCGGCGACCTGATCGTCCTGGCCGCCCGACCGTCGATGGGCAAGACCGCGTTTGCGCTGAACATTGCCGAGAACGTGGCTGTCACCGAGGGCCTGCCGGTGGTGGTGTTCTCGATGGAAATGGGCGCTTCGCAGCTGGCGCTGCGGATGGTGGGTTCGCTGGGCCGCATCGACCAGTCCGGTTTGCGCACCGGGCGTTTGCGTGACGACGATTGGGGCCGGCTTACTGAGGCCGTCGACAAACTCTCGAAGGCTTCGGTCTTCATCGACGAGACACCCGCGCTGAATTCGGCCGAGTTGCGTGCCCGCGCCCGCCGGCAGGCCCGCCAGTGCGGCAAGTTGGGGTTGATCGTTGTCGATTACCTGCAACTGATGAGCGGCACCAACAGTTCCAGCGGCGAGAACCGCGCGACCGAGATCAGCGAGATCTCGCGCGGCCTGAAGGCCCTGGCCAAGGAGCTTCACTGCCCGGTGATCGCGCTGTCTCAGCTCAATCGCTCGGTCGAGACCCGAACAGACAAGCGCCCGATGATGAGCGACCTGCGGGAGTCCGGCGCCATTGAACAGGACGCGGACGTGATCATGTTCATCTACCGCGACGACTACTACAACAAGGATTCCAAGGAGCCCGGTGTCGCCGAGATCATCATCGGCAAGCAGCGGAACGGCCCGGTCGGAACGGTGAAGCTGACTTTCCTGAAGCCACTGACCAAGTTCGACAACATGGCGCCGGACGCACAGTACGGCGAGTACTGACCCTCCCGCTTGCATGCTGGGAGATACTGTATGAAACTACAGTATGCCCACCACACCAGCTGCACTGCCACTGCCACAGGCACCCCTCAAGGGCCGCGGTACCGTCTGGGCGATTGCCCATCGCTACAGCGCTGATCAGCGCGAACCCGCTGACGATGGCTGGGGCACTCTGGAGCAGGCCGTGCGTGCGGAGGAGGCGCCACCGGCCACCCGCATCATCGAACAGCGGGTCAAGACCCCTGATGGCCACTTCAAATTCCCCCACCTGTGGCC
>CAYJEC010000249.1:0-5299 GCA_964369025.1 uncultured Ideonella sp.
CGACGACGGCGCAGCGCAGGCCGCCTTGACCGGGGCGCCTGCCCGGCGCAAGCGCTTCGACAAGATCGAGGCCAAGATCGATGAAGGTGTTCTGCGTGTGGAAGGCGTGCGCAAGGTGTCGCAACGGGCCGAGGGCCTGGGTGGCGAGTTCACCTACTGCACGTTGGGTGAAGCGGTGGATCTGGAGCAACTGCTCAGCGGCGAGAAGCTGCCCACCTTCGAGGCCTTGGGTGCCTGGCTGTTCTACACCGCCACTGGCGGCACGCTGCCGCCCACGCCAAAGGGTGCGCCCACGCACTACCTGGGCGAGGCGCTGGACAAGCATGTGTGGCTTATCTACCGGCCGGAACTGGTCTATCTGAAAAGCCCCGATGCCGCGCTGACGCTCAGTGCCGCACAAGCCATGCAGGCCTGGGGCCTGGCGCACGACGCCCAGCGCGAGCGCGCCCCCAAGGGCCACCTGGTGTTCGCGCCGGCCAAGTACCTGAGCAACAAGCAATTGAAGGACTGCGGTGTGGACTACGCGCCGCTGCCCTTTGCGCTGTACCGCGTGGCCTGAGCGGGAGGACGGCAGTGAGCGAAGACCGATTCGAGCTGTGCCGGGACCACTTTGGCCTGGCGGTGGACGCATTGAGCAAAGCACTGGCCCAACCGGAGGACGAATTCATCCGGGACTCCATCATCAAGCGCTTCGAATTGAGTTTTGAAACCGCCCGAAAGGCGATGCATTGCTGGCTGGCCGATCAGGGGGAGCTGGCGAAGCAAGACACCAAGAAGACGGTGATGCAGGCCGCTCTACGCACCGGGCTGATCACCGACCCGGACCTGTGGGACGAGTTGGGTGTGGCGCGCAATGACACCTCCCATGAATACAACCAGAGCAAGGCGCTCGAGATCGTGGCCCTGGCACGAGACCGCGGCCTGCCGGCGTTCGAGGCACTGCGCGCGGAGCTGGCGCGGCGATGAGCGAACGCGACGAACTGGCCGCAGTGAACCCCGCACAGCTGGCTCGCGTGCGCGAGGCCTCTGGCATAGCGCCCCGATCGCTGACCAAACTGCTGGCGCTCTTCGATCAGGCCGGCAGTGTGGAGCAGGTGCTGTTGTTTGGTTCCCGAGCGCGCGGCGACTTCCGGCCTGAGTCTGACATTGACATCGCCGTCGACGCGCCGGCGCTGGACGCACAAGGCCTGGCGCGGCTGCAATCGCAATTGGATGCCCTGGATTTGATCTACAAGGTGGATCTGGTGCATCTGCAAGGCGGGCTCGGCGAGCCGTTCCTAACGAACATTCGACGCGATGCCCGGGTGCTGTGGGCACCAGACCGCTACCGCGCCGACGTGGACCAGGTGGGTGGCACCCACCTGAAAGACTTTCAGAGCCGGGTGCTGGCCCGGCTGGATGACTACCTGGGTGAACTGGGCCGGCACCACGCACAGTCGGTTCCGGCGGTGGCGGCGTTGCGTGCGATGGAAGGCATGGCGAATGAAGCCCAGAGCGCAGCGGACTATCCCAAGAAGGCCTGGGGCGCTTTGAAGCAGCGAGGCTTGTTGCCCGCCAGTTTTGCCGACCAACCTCATTCAAGCCGGTTCGACGGCGCGGACCGGGCCATCCCAAACTTGTGCCTCAAGGTGCCGACGGGCGGCGGCAAGACCTTGCTGGCGGCGGCCAGCGTGGCACGGGTGTTCAGCACCTGGTTCAAGCGCCACACGGGCCTGGCGCTCTGGGTGGTGCCCAATGAAGCCATCTACCGCCAGACGCTGAAAACGCTGAGCGACCGCGATCACCCGTACCGGCAAATCCTGAATGTGGCGGGCGCTGGCCGGGTGAAGATCCTGGAAAAGAACTCGCCGCTATCGCGCATGGATGTGGACAGCCATCTGTGCGTGATGGTGTTGATGCTGGCCTCGGCCGCGCGCCAAAGCAAGGAGACGCTGCGCTTCTTTCGCGACCGGGGCAACGTGCTGGGCTTTCTGCCCCGCGAAGACGACATTGAAGGCCACTGGAGCCTGTTGCAGGCGGTGCCCAACCTTGATGTGTACGCGCCTTGGGGCGATGCGCAAGACAACGCGCGGCGGCAGAAGGGCAGCATCGTCAAGAGCTCGCTGGGCAATGTGATGCGCCTGCTGCGGCCGATGGTGGTGATCGACGAAGGCCACCACGGCTACACCGAGAACGCCTTGAAGACGCTGGACGGATTCAACCCAGGCTTCTTGCTGGAGTTGTCGGCCACACCCCGCATCGCCTCAGACAAAGGCAGTGGCTCCAACATCCTGGTGGATGTGCGGGGCACGGATCTGGACGAGGCGCAGATGGTCAAACTTCCGATCCACGTGGACGTGCAGCACTGGAGTGATTGGCAGGCCTGCCTGATGGCCTCGGTGCAGCGATTGAATGGCCTACAGGCCGACGCGCAGATGCTGCAAGCGGAAACGGCAAGGTACATCCGGCCGATCCTGCTGGTGCAGGTGGAGCGCACCGGGGCGGACACTCGCGACGCGGGCTTCATCCACGCGCAGGACGTGCACGCCTATCTGATGCAGCTGGGTTTTTCGGAACGCCAGATCGCCATTAAGACTTCCGAGAAGAACGACCTGAAGGAGCCGGAGAACATCGACTTGCTGAGCCCCACCTGCGAGGTGCGGGTGATCGTCACCAAGCAGGCCTTGCAGGAGGGATGGGACTGCCCGTTTGCCTATGTGCTGTGTGCACTGGCGGCTGGGCGCAACCCGGCGGCGATGACTCAACTGGTGGGCCGTATCTTGCGGCAACCGCAGGTCGCGAAGACGGATCGGGAGAGCCTGGATGCCTGCTATGTGCTGTGCCACGACGCACGCACGTCGGAGGTGGTCAAGGCCATTAAACGTTCGCTGGAAGGCGAAGGCATGGGCGACTTGGCCTTGGCAGTGACTGGCCATGGAGATGACGCTCCAGATGTTCAACGCATCCATCAGACCCGACGGCCGGCGCTGGCTGGTGTGCGCCTGTTTCTGCCCAAGGTCACCTGGGTGTCGGCGGGCGGCGCCCGGCGCGAACTGGTCTACGAGAGTGACGTGTTGGCGCGGGTCGATTGGGCGGCGCTGGATGTGCTGTCGCTGGCGCGTGACTGGTCGCCCAATCGAGAGGCTCCGCTGGGCGAACAGTTCGATGTGTCGCTGGACATTCTGGTTCGTGGTGCACTGCCTCAACGCCCTACAACCTCGGTGGAGGGCGGCGCGCTCGACAAGGCGCAGGTGGTTCGCTCGCTGCTGGATCTGGCGCCCAATGCGTGGTGGGTGTGGGAGTGGGTTGGCGCGGTGGTGACCCGCTTACGCTTGGCCGGCTTCAGCGAAACGGTGCTGGCGGCATCCAGCGCGTCATTGATCGAGCGCCTGCGGGTCGATGTGGAGCGCGAGCGCGATCGCCTGGCCGAGGCGGTATTTGAAGACTCGGTGGCCTCAGGGTGGATCGAGTTCGCGTTGCGCGCGGATGCCAGTGACTATGAACTGCCGACGACCCAGGAGCTGCAACTGGCTGGCGCGCCCAAGCTCGTGATGCGCTCCGACGCGCGACCGGTTGAAAAGAGCCTGCTCGAGCCCTCACTGCAAACGCCGGATCTGAATGGCTTCGAGGCGGAGTTCGCAGGCTATCTGGACGGCAAGAATGCGGTGCAGTGGTGGCACCGCAACGTGGCCAAGACCCACTATGGCCTGCAGGGCTGGAAGCGGCAGAAGGTGTATCCGGACTTTGTTTTCGGACTGGTGGAGAGCGGCGGAATGCGCCGCACTGTCTTGCTGGAAACCAAGGGCGCTCATTTGGCAGGCTCAGCGGACACTGGCTATAAGCGAGCCTTGCTGCAGCGCCTGGATGCAGCCTACCGTGACGAACGTTGGAACGCCGTGGGCCAACTGGAGCTTCGCGACGGCGAGCGCCAGCTGGTGTCTTGCGACTTGTTGCTCGACGTGGCCTGGCAGGGTGCGTTGGAGCGGCGCTGGTTCAACAACTTGGCTCCAACTTAACCCGGCGGCCGTGCTTTACTTCTTCGCGTAGATCGAGTCAAACACGCCGCCATCGGCGAAGTGGGCCTTCTGGGCCTTGGCCCAGCCGCCGAACAGCTCGTCGATGGTGAACAGGTTGACCTTCGGGAACAGCTTGTCGAACTGCGCGGCCACCTTGGGGTCGATCGGGCGGTAGTAGTTGTCGCCGGCGATCTTCTGGCCTTCGGGCGAGTACAGGTACTCCAGGTAGGCCTTGGCGACCTCGCGGGTGCCGCGCTTGTCGACCACCTTGTCGACCAGGGTCACCGGGGGTTCGGCCAGGATACTGAGCGAGGGAACGATGATCTGGAACTTGTCCGGGCCCAGTTCCTTCACGGCGAGAAAGGCTTCGTTCTCCCATGAGATGAAGACGTCGCCGATGCCGCGCTCGACGAAGGTGGTCGTCGAGCCGCGGGCGCCGGAGTCCAGCACCGGCACGTTCCTGAAGAGCGCGGTGACGAAGTCCTTGGCCTTGGCCTCGGTGCCACCGGGTTGCTTCAGGGCGTACCCCCAGGCGGCCAGGTAGTTCCAGCGCGCGCCGCCGCTGGTCTTGGGGTTGGGGGTGATGACCTCGACGCCGGGCTTGACCAGGTCGTTCCAGTCCTTGATGCCCTTGGGGTTGCCCTTGCGCACCAGGAACACGATGGTGGAGGTGTACGGGCTGGAGTTGTGGTTCAACCGCTTCTGCCAGTCGGGCGGGATCAGCTTGCCTTTGTCGTTCAGCTCGTCGATGTCGTAGGCCAGGGCCAGCGTGACGACATCAGCCTCCAGGCCGTCGATCACCGATCGCGCCTGCTTGCCCGAGCCGCCGTGCGACTGTTTGACGGTGACCGTGTCGCCCGTCCGGCCCTTCCAGTAGGCGGCGAAGGCCTTGTTGTAGTCCTGGTAGAGCTCGCGGGTGGGGTCGTACGAGACGTTGAGCAGGGTCACGTCCTTGGCCAGCGCGGGGCCGCTGAACAGGGCGGCGGCGGACACCAGTGCCAGGGCGGCACGACGGGAGAATGAACGATGGAGCGACGAGGGCATGGCGAGGAGATTCCTGGTGAAAGGGACGGATGGGCTCATCCTAGGAACTCACCGTCGCACAAGGAACGAATCAAAACGCCGCTGCTTATGCGCTTTGCGCGGACTCGGACCATCGCGGTCGTTTGGGTTTCGTGCCGGCCTTGCGGGTCACGCGTGCGGAGGTCGGTGCGTGGCAGGGGGTCCGGACATACGTTCTCCGGCCCACGCTCGCGGGCCACCGCCTGGGCCACCGCGAATGGGGCCTGCGCCCGCATGCCCGA
>CAYJEC010000250.1:0-5284 GCA_964369025.1 uncultured Ideonella sp.
TGCAGCATGACGTAGGCGCGCTCGTGGTAGTCCCACGGCTGGCCCTGGACCGTGAAACGCAGGCCCTGCGTTTGGACGTTCAACGCCGCGTCCAGCACCACCTCACCGTCGATCGCCACCAGCCCATGCTGGATGAGCCCCGCGCACACGCGGCGGGTGCCGAAGCCTTGCGAATAGAGGACGTCCTGGAGTTGCACCGGGCAAGTATCGCAAACAGGCGCGGGAGTGCGCGGATCAGTCGGCAGGCACCGCCGGCGCGAAGCCCCACCCGTGCAGTGTCGCCAGCACGGCGGTGACCAGCGCCCGCGGGACGTCGAACATCATGTGGTGGCCCGCGTCGGGGATGTCGAAGGTCGTCAGGGTGCCTTCGGACCGCTCGACGATCTGGCGCTGCACGTCCGGCGGCACGGCCCCGTGCTCGGCCCGCACAAAAACGCCGCGGCAAGGCAGGGGCTTGAAGCCCCCGGGCATGTCCAGGCGGCGGTAGATGGCCGTGTCGAACTGCCAGGTCCAGCCGCCTTCGGCCTCGCGCAGGGAATGCTCGGCGACATGGGCCCGCACGTACGGCAGGTTGGTGTTTTGCGGCGGGCGCGTGCGGTAGGCGCGCAGCGCGTCGGCACGGTTGGCAAAAATCCGGTTGGGCCGGTCGCCCCGCGTGGCGCGCTCGCGCAGCTCTTCATCGCTGCGGGCGCGCAGCAGGCTGTCCAGGATGATCAGGCCGTCGAAGACCTTCAGCCCCAGGTACAGGGTCTGCACGGCCGCCATGCCGCCCATGCTGTGCGCGACCACGACGCAGCGCCCGTCGGCGTTTTCGGCATCGATCACGCCCGCGATCTCATGCGCCCAGTCGGCCATGGCGTAGTCGTCGCGCCAGCCGCTTTGGCCATGCCCGGACAGGTCGATCGCGACCGCGCGAAGGCCGCGGGCGACAAACGGCGCGATGTGGTCCCACCAGCGCGCGTTGGCCGCCGCGCCATGGACGAACAGCACGACGCGCCGGGCCTCGGGGTTCCAGACGCGGTAGTGGATGCTGGCGCCGCGCACCTGCACGGTCCGGGAAATGGCGGGGGTCTGTATCGCGTGGGTGAACCACGCGGGGGGGCTGGCGGCAGTGCTCATGTCGGGGGTTCAGGTTTCGGCGGTGTCCATCGGGACGGCCTGGGGTGGGGGTGCGGCCCGCTTGCCACGCAGGACCAGCGCCGGCAGCAGCGCGATGGCGAAGACGATGGCCAGCAGGTAGAAGATGTCGCGGAAAGCCTCTGAATAGGCCTGTGCGGCGATCATGGTGCCGAAGTAGTGAAGGGCACCGGCGGACTGCAGGTCGGGCGGTGCGCCGCCGGCGGCCAGCAGGCTGCCCACGCCGCGCAGCAGGTCCGCACCCGCGTTGCTGCGGGCCGCCGCGGTGATGGCGTCGCTGTGGAACGCCATGCGGTACTCCAGCGCCACGGACAGCCCGTTGACCCCGAACGCGCCGCCCAGCTGCCGCGCGAAGTTGATCAGGCCCGCGCCTTGCGCCAGCATGGCCGCCGGCAGCGCGCTGATGGCGGCCACGTTCAGCGACGGGTTGACCGCCCCCACCGCCACGCGGCCCACCGCCACGATCCCGGCCATGGCGAGGTAGGACGTGTCCACCCCGACCGTGGCCAGCGCGAACGACGACACCATGAACAGCAGGATGCCGGTCACGATCATCGTGCGGGCCGCCATGCGGTCGGCCAGGTAGCCCGAGATCGGCATCACCAGGCCGAGCAACAGCCCGCCGGGCAACAGGATCAGCCCCGCCTGCGAGGGGGTGGCCGACTGGACCGTCTGGGCGAACAGCGGAATGAGGTAGGTCGAGCCGAACAGTCCCGCGCCGAACAGGAACGACAACAGGATCGCCACGGCGAAGTCCGGCACCAGCATCGTGCGCACCTCCACCAGCGGCGACTCCACCCGCAGTTCGCGCAGCACAAAGGCCACGCCGCAGACCAGCGCGACGCCCACCATCAGCAGGATCTCGCTGGAGTTCCATCCCAGCCGCTGGCCGGTGGACAGCGCCACCAGCAGGCAGAAGATCGAGGTGGTCACGAGCGTGAACGACAGCCAGTCGAACGGTTTGACGGGCTTGCCGGTGCCGGGCGCGGCGCGCTGGGGCAGGAAGATCGAGCCCAGCAGCAACGCGATGCCGGCAATGGGCACCGACACGTAGAAGATGGCGCGCCAGTTGAAGTATTCGATCACGATGCCGCCCACCACCGGCCCCATGGCCGGGCCGACGATGGCCACCAGGCCGAACATGCCCATGGCCTGGCCCTTTCGGTCGGGCGGGAACACCCGGATCAGCACGAACACCGCGATGGGCTGCATCAGCCCCATCACGCTGCCCTGCACCAGGCGCGCCAGGATGAGCACGTTCTCGTCGGGCGCATGGGCGGCCAGCAGCAACGACGCCAGCAGCACGCCCATGGCGCTGATGAAGGTGGCCCGCAAGCCGAAGCGGCCCACCAGCCACGACTGCATCAACATCGCCACGCTGGTGCCGGCCAGCGCGCCGGTGGACAGCCAGTGCGCATGGTCCTGCCCCATGCCGAAGGTGCCCATGATGTCGGGCACGGCCACGTTGACGACCGTGGTGGTCAGCACCGACGACAGCATGCCCAGCAGCACCGTGACCGCGGCCAGCCAGCGGTAGGCCGTGCCGTAGCGCTGGCCCAGCAGCTCAAGGGTGTCGGGTGTCGACATCCACTTCCACCAGCATGCCCGGCTTCAGGCGCGCGGCCTTGTCCGCCAGGCGGATGCGCAGCGGCAGGCGCTGCGTGACGCGGGTGAAATTGCCGCTCGGGTTGGGGTTGGGCAGCAGCGCGAACTTGCTGGTGGCGGCGTCGCCGATGCGCTCGATCTCGCCCTTGAACACCTCGCCGGGGAACGCATCGACACGCACCTGCGCGGGCATGCCCAGCTTCAGGCGCGCGACCTCGGTTTCCTTCACGTTGGCCTCCACCCAGACTTCGGCGGGGTTGTGGTACATGAGGATGCGCTGGCCTGCGGAGACGTGTTCACCGGCGCGCACGAAGGTCATCACCACCACGCCATCGCCCGGGCTGAGGATGGTCCGGTCGCGGATGTCGTTGTCCAGCCGGCGGATCTCCGCGCGGATCTCGTCGGCCTGGCGCTCGAGCACGACGCCCTGGCGGCCCACCACCTGCACCTGGCGGCGGCTGCCTTGCGCCGCGGCGAGCTGCCCGCGCACCGCGGCGAGCTCGGCCACGGCCTTGCGGTATTTTTCCTCGGCGGACCGCAGGTCCGTGGCCGAGCGCTCCAGCGCCTGGGGCGACAGCCATTTCTGCTGCGTGAGTTCGCGCGCGCGTTCGAATTCGGCGCGGGCCTGCTTCTGCTGGGCCTCCACCGAGGCGACCTCGGCCTCGGCCGCGACCAGCCGGCTGGCCTCGCTCTGGTATTTGCCCTCGGACTCCTGCGCCACCTGGCCCGACTGCGCCTTGAGCACGTCGGACTGGGTGGCGATGGTGCCCAGGCGCGCCAGCAGCATGTCGCGGCGCAGGATGTCGTCGCGCGCGTCGATGCGGACCAGCAGTTGCCCCGCCCGCACGGCGTCGCCCTGCGTGACGGGCAGCTCGCTCACCTGGCCCGCCGTCAGGCTGGAAATGGTGATCACGTTGCCGTCCACGCGCGCGTCATCCATGTAGACGTGCGTGGAGCGGTTGTAGAAGAATCGCGCGACCAGTGCGATCGCCACGAGCGCGACCGCTATCGCGATCAGCCGTTTCGTCCGTGGACCGGGTTGGATGGCCATTCGCGCGCTACGCCCCCAGGGTGACAACGCTGGTCCAGAAGCAGACCTGGCCGTTGTCGGGATGGTCCATCCTGTTCAGCAGCGTGAGCTTGCCGTCGCCGCCGATAGCGAACACCGCCAGGCCCGGCAGGATCTTGCGGATCCCGCCGTCGGTACGGACCAGCATGTGGTCCTGGTTGCCCACCACCAGGACCTTGCCCCGGGCGTCGATGCCGAAGGTGCGCGGGAAATTGCCCTGGGTGTCGATGTGCTGGATCAGGCTGGGCACCCCCGTGTCGGGGTCGATCTCGAACACCGCCACGTCGTTCACGCCGCCCATGAACACCTGCCGGTCGCCGACGGGCTCGGTGTCGCGGGCCCGGTTGGTGATGTAGATGAAGCGCCCGTTCGGGTGCACATGGATCGACGCCGCCATCTGGATCGACGGGCCGGGGGTCACACCCTCCAGCGTGCTTTTGATGGCGCGCGGCCGGGGGGCAATGCCCTTGTCGTCGCAGTCGTACAGGTGCAGCTCGCCCTGGCGTTCCACGCACAGGTACATCCACGGCCGTGTCGGGTGGAAGTCGACGTGGCGGGCTGCAAAGCCATGCGCGCCGATTTTCTTGCCCAGCCAGGGCGCGGCCCGCGCCGGGTCCGCCTCGATGCGCGCCAGGGGCGCCATGCGCCCAGCGGCATAGGAATAGATGCCGATGGCGCCAGCGGCTTCGCCGGTGGGGTGGTGCCCGCATTCGGGGGTCACGACGATGTTGCCGGCGGGCGTGACGCGAACCTGGTGCACCGTCGAGCCGAACTGGATCGGCTGCTGCGCGACCTCGTCCCCCACGCTGCCGTCGGGCCTGATCGCATGCACGGTCACGTTGGATGGCGTGCTGTAGGCCAGCAGGGCGTGGCGCTCGGCGCCATCCAGCGTGATGCTCAGGGGGCGGTTGCCCAGCGGCATGGGCTCGCCGTGGGGCGCCAGCTCGCCGCTCGGCAGGATCTTCAGCGCCTGGATGAAATGCGCCTGGCGCTTGACCAGGCTCATGGGGCCGGCGTCACTGGTCGCCACGTACAGCAGCGTGCGCGCCTGGTTGGGCCACGCGTCCTGGATATCGGCCGGCAGGGCAAACGTCTGGATCGGGGTCAGGGCGCCACTGCCGGTATCGACCTCGAAGACGTGCATGTCACGGCCGAGGGAGGAATAGACAATCGTTTTTTCAGTCATGGTCATGGGGTGGAGGTGGCGTGGCCGCAAACCCGGCGCCCGGATGGCGCTCGCGCTGGTTCGATTGGAAAAGTACTTCAGGCATCACGCGGTCGGCGGCCGGACTCACGCGCCCGGGTGCGACCCCGATATATTACGTGCAAGTGCCGCCTGACGATAGGGGGCTAACCAGCAGGCCGGCGTCGTGAAACGAGATGCCCGGCGTGTGGGGCCGGCAGGGACACTCTCATTCCCATGCCATTCACCTCCCCGTTCGAAGACACCCTGCACGTCGGCGGCAGCGCGTA
>CAYJEC010000251.1:0-5279 GCA_964369025.1 uncultured Ideonella sp.
TGACAGCTCGACCGAGCGCGCCTTTACCTCCTTGAAAGGAGCCATTGGCGCAGTGGCCACGGCCTTGAGGGATGTCCGTCCTGAGAACTTCTCCAACGTTGAAGGAGTCTTCGCTGCAATCGACCTGTCAATCACGAGCTACAAACAGTTCAGCTGGATCAGTCGCGCTGTGCCGCTGATTAGCCTTTTTGCGAAACTCTCCAAGGGCTTCACGTGAGCCGCGAGAACGAGCGAGTTGAACTCCAGTCCCAGCTTCTCCGGGTGCTCGGCTATTGCAAGCCTGGCGGTTCAGCTGTGGTCTTCGAGCACTCCGGCGAGGACGCTGAATTTGTTGCAGTGCACGAGCGGGCACATCGAGATCTGGTTCTGAATACCGTATATGGGTTCCTGCTGAACGTGTTCATCTCGGCGCCAGACAAGGGCGGCTGTACAGCGGAAGAGGCGAAGGCAATCGGAACACAACTCATGTCACGCGCATGGGAAGCGTTTGAAGGTCATGCCGTATGGGCAGAACTCGTGACAGTGAGTGCCCGCAAAGGCATCGACGGAGCCGTGGCGAGCTTTCAGCGCAAGCCTGAGAGCTACCAGCGCGCCTTCCTTCGTGTTCTGGACCCTTCATTGCTGGACGGTTTCGGCTACTGGTTGCCAATGATCATGTCCTGCGCTGTCGCGGAATATGCGGTTGATCGAGCTGCCGTCGTGCACGCGCTGCACGCTGCCGACATCCGTGAGGCTGGGATGGCGTTGATATCGTCAAAGTCGACGCCCGACTGCGACCTGGACGCTACGCGTTCGCTTCTTGCCGCCCTCGCCACTCACCCAAGTCGACCGAACTTTGAAGACTCGCAGTGGCGCGGTCTGCTCCAAGGTGCTCCAGAGATCCCTGAAGCGGACCTGATTCTTCTGGTCAGGAAGGCAGTGTGCGCAGTCAAGCAAGCAATGGCCGGCCTGGATCCTCTGATGGCCAGCAGCGGCGTTTCACCGAATTGCTTCTCCATGGGCGGTATGCGGGAAACGATCAGACGCCTGTATCCCGACGTCGCTGAAGTTGACGACAAAGCCCAGGCCATGAATGACGACGTGAGATTCGGGCAGTCCAAGGGTGCCCAAATCGATCTTCAGCCCGAAGAGTTCAAGGTCGACGAACTGGAGGAAGTGCTCGGCCGCATCGCTGCGGACCCGTCTCGCCATCTGGTGATGCGTCACGAAGCTCACTGCTTGATTCTGGAGCATTGGGACAAGGCCTGCTCGACCATGCCGCCGGAGCAGGGGCGCGCTGCGATGAATGCGATGCTCGCCGCTGGTGAAGTGCGCAACGGCCCCGAGGGCCCAGTGGGAGTTCTGCACCTGATCGAAGTCCAGTTCGATGCCGCGCTTAGCCCAGGAAACAAGCGCCACCTGGTTTGCTGGCCCGGTGGTCAAGAGTTGAAGGCACTGGTCGAAGTGGTGCACCGGCTCTTCGGAGAGCGATGGGTGTACCTGACGACGCCGATAGGAACGAAGTTTGGCGGTTGGCTTCACGGCCTGGCATGGGAGGTCAAGGACCGAACCTTCATTGCGCTCGAAGAGCACGGTACTTCGTCGTTTCGCCGAGTCGCAAGCGAGGCAGGACCTCTCGACTTTCACTGGCGCTTTTCCCTTGCAACGCACGCCCACGTGGTGTGCTTTGGTAAATCCGGCGATCACACGTACATATCGATCGGTCCGGGCCCCGAGGAATTGGTAGCTTCGCGTGCGACGCAGGCGTTGGGTATTGAGCCCAACACACCCACTTTTCACACTCCACAGTTGTTGCGGATGATGTCGGCCGTGTCGGTAACCTACAAGCTGGTACCGAGGTGAGGCCTCGTCGCCTGAACGCAGCGAACGGGGCAGCCGCGATGCTCCGTTGCAGGTCACTTGGAGCGGTAGCTCACAGCGCACTGGTCAACGACAGCAACCGCTGCATTCCTGTCCGTAGTGCCGCCATGGCGAAGACTGGGGTGGGTCGGTCCAGGTTCGATTTTTTGCGAGCGAGTGGCCGACGCCGGAGTAAAGAAAGGCCCCAGCACCGCATCCCGTTCGCCGCCTACAACCCCCTCGCCATAAACCTCCAAACGCCCATCAACGCCACCGGCGCCTCGCTCCCCGCATAGGGCGAGCAATCTGTGAACCCCTCCGCGGCGTACAGCCGGTGCGCGGCGTGCATGAACGGCGCTGAGTCCAGCACGGCCGTGTCGCAACCAAAGGCCCGCGCATCGCTGATCAACCGCTGCAGCATCGACTCGCCCAGGCGCAGGCCGCGGTGGCTGGGGCGGACGTAGATGCGCTTGAACTCGGCGGTGCGGGGGGCGATGCGCCGCAGGCCGCACAGGCCGGCGAGCGTGCCACCGTGCTCGACGAGGTAGAACACGCCGTCGGGTGGCGCCTTGCCGACCATCGCATCCAGGTGGCGGTCGACATAGTCTCCCACCGATGAGCGTGGTGTTGGTGCGGCGCCGGTGGTGGCCAGCAGGTGCGCGGCGATGCCTTCGCTGACCCAGCGCATGTAGTCGATGGTGAGCCCGAGCACGGCGGCGCGGTCCACGCTGAGATCGATCTGCCCGAACTGTGGTGCGGTGCTTGGTGGCGTGGATGTCATGGGGCTCTCCCAGCGCTCAGCCCGAGTCGGGCCCCAGGTTGTCGTGCACGCGCTGCAGCAGCGCGCGCAACTGCTCGCGCTCGGCGGCGCTGAAGCCGGCCACCGCGCGGGTGGCCACCTGGCGGGTGCGCTGCTGCAGGCTGCGCTGCAGTGCCCGGCCGGTGGCAGTGAGGTCAAGCCGCAGGTTGCGGCGATCGTCGGCATCAGCCTCGGCATCCAGCAGCCCGCGTTCGCGCAGGCCCTTGATCAGGCGCGCCAGTTGGGCCTTGTCGCGCCCGCTGTGCAGCACCAGATCGCTCTGGGTGCTGCCGGGCGCGCGGCTGAAGTAGCCCAGCACCTTGCTTTCCATGTGGGTCAGCGCCTGCGGGTCGTCGCGCAGGGCCTGGTACTGCTGCGAACGCACCTGGTGCATCACCCGGTGCACCAGCTCCAGCAGCTCGTCCCCGGAGGCCAGTGGGGTCTTGGCGGCCGGTTGGTTGACATTGTCAATTGGTTTGCCCATGATGGGAGACATTGTCAACCATTCAAAGCCATCTGTCATGAGCAGCATCCTGGGCCGCGTGCAGCGAGTCCGCCATGAATTGAAGTTCCGTGACCTGCAGGTGCTGCGTGTGCAGACCCTGAGCCCGCATGTGCGCTCGGTCACGCTCACCGGCGAGTCGCTGGCCGATTTCGTCAGCCCGTCGTTCGACGACCACGTGAAGATCTTCATCGACACCGGCGCCGATGAGCCGGTGCGGCGCGACTACACGCCGCGCGGTTTCAACAACGCCGCGTGCGAGCTGACGCTGGAGTTTGCGCTGCACGGCGACGGCCCGGCCGCCCAATGGGCGGCCCAGGCCGCGCCCGGCCAGCGTCTGCGCGTGGCCGGCCCGCGTGGCTCGTTCCTGATCCCGCTGGACTACGACTGGCACCTGCTGGTCGGCGACGAGACAGCGCTGCCGGCCATCGCCCGCCGGCTGGAGGAGTTGCCTGCTGGCGCCCGCGCCATCGTCATCATCCAGGCGCCGGATCCGGCAGACCGGCGTGCGCTGCCCACGGCGGCGGCGCTCGAGCTGAGCTGGGTCGACGACGGGGCCGCCGCACTGGCCTTGTTGCGTGGCATGGCCTTGCCGCCAGGGGAGGGCTATGTCTGGGCTGCGGGCGAAGCCGCCGAGATGGCCGAACTGCGCCGCGTGCTGGTCGACGAGAAAGGCCACGACAAGCGCGCGATCCGCGCCGCGGCCTACTGGAAGCGCGGCGCCAGCGCACACCACGAGAACTTGGAGAGCTGACCCTCTTCTCGAATCCGATACAGTCGCGGCATGGGTTCGACGCTGCGGGCGCTGTGTGTGTGGTTGGTGATGCTGGCCTTGCCTTTCCAGGGCATGGCCGCGGCCAGCTTGCGCCATTGCGGCCCGGCCCATGAAGCCCCTGCGCCGGTCACGGTGCCTGCCGGCCACGACCATGCCCAGCACCACCACGCGAGCGAATCCAGCCCATCCAAGCCGGGCCACGGCGCTCAGGCCGTGGCCGCCAAGGCCGGCAGTTGCAGCGCCTGCGCCGCCTGCTGCGCGGCCGCTGCGCCACCCGCCAGCCTGCCACTGCTGGCCGAACCCGCGCTCGCCGGCTTCGAGCCGCCTGCGCTGCAGGTGTCAGTGCTGCCCTTCCTGACGGCCGGGCCCGAGCGGCCCCCTCGAACCCACCTCGCCTGACACGCCGGCGCGCGCCGGCGTGAGCTGTCTTGGCGCCGGCTGCTGCCGGGGCCAGAACCGTGTTCCTGCGAGGTTCCCATGCATGCATTCCCCTTACGCGGGCGCTGGGCCGTGCTGTGGCTGCTGGCCGCGTCCGCGGCCCAGGCCCAGCCGGCGCCACGCGCTGAGCGGCCCGATCCCCTGAACCCCCAGGCGGCCGTGCCGCTGGCCACCCACGTGTCGCCGCTGGCGGGCTACAAGGCACTGGGCACCACCACCGTCGGCCCCTGGAAGGACGCCAACGAGGCGGTGAACCGCATCGGCGGCTGGCGGGCCTACGCCCGCGAGGCGCAGGCACCGGCCGCGCCGGCGTCCGTTCCGGCCGCGCGCTGAAGGGGGCCGCATGGACTTCACCCTTTCCCGATCCTGCGTGGCATGGCTGGCCAGCATCACGCTGCTGGGCGGCTGCACGAGCTTCAGCCCCGACGGTGGTTTCGCCTCGGTTCAGCAGACCACCCGCGAGCGCCTGGGCCAGGAGGTCCGGTGGGCGCGCACGGACGACGAGCAGGCGGCGATCGACCAGCGCGTCGCTGCGCTGCTGGCACAACCGCTGTCCATCGACGACGCGGTGCAGCTCGCTTTGCTCAACAACAAGGGGCTGCAGGCGGCGTTCTTCGAGCTGGGCATTGAAGAGGCCGATGCCGTGGCCGCTGGCCGCCTGCCCAACCCCGGCTTCAGCTGGGCCCGGCTGACCCGCGGCGGCGAGCGCGAGATCGAGCGCGGCCTGCACCTGGATCTGGCGCGCCTGCTGGCGCTGCCACTGTTGCAGGAGGTCTCGTCGCGCCGTTTCGCGCAGGCGCAATCGGCGGCGGCGATGCAGGTGCTGGCGCTGGCCGGCCAGACGCGCCAGGCCTGGGTGGCCGCCGTCGCGGCCGAGGAGTCGGTGCGCTACGCCAGCCAGGTGATGCAGGCCGCCGAGGCCAGCG
>CAYJEC010000252.1:0-5263 GCA_964369025.1 uncultured Ideonella sp.
TCTTGCCGGCCTAGAGGCAGTGGCGGGCCACCGCGCTGATCGAGCCGAGGCCCAGGCAGTGGTCACCGCCCAGCAGGATGGGCAGGCGGCCATCGGTCAGCTCGGCATAGACAGCGTCGTGCACCAGACGGTTCCACGCGACGACCTCGGGCAGGTGCCGGTACCCGGCATCCGGCGGCTGCCAGGGGTTGGACGGGCCGATCAGGTTGCCACGGTCCAGCACCTCCTGGCCTGGGCCTTCGCGGTTGGGGCCGTTGTGGGCCACGCGCTGGGCCTCTGGCCCCATGCTGGCGCCGGGGGCGCCAGCGCCGATGTCGGTCGGCGCACCGATCAGGGAGACTTTTTTCAGCATGGGCCGGATTGTGCGGTTTCCGGCGCGGAGAAGAATGCGTTGCGGCCCCCGGTCGGCCGGATTTTTATCGGCGCGTCACATGTCTTCCGCGTGGTCGCCGTTGCCATCCTTCAGCACATCCAGGCCGTAGTCCTGGGCCAGCACCTGCCAGGCCTGCTCGGCGGTTTCGACGTAGCGGAACAGTTCCACGTCACCCGCATTGATCATGCCGGTCTCGATCAGCAGGTCGAAGTTGATCAGCCGGGTCCAGAAATCCTGCCCGAACAACAGGATGGGCCGGCGGCGGCACTTGCCGGTCTGGATCAAGGTCATGGTCTCGAACAGTTCGTCCAGCGTGCCAAACCCGCCGGGAAAGCACACCAGCGCCACCGAGCGCATCAGGAAGTGCATCTTGCGCAGCGCGAAATAGTGGAACCGGAAGCACAACTCGGGCGTGATGTAGGGGTTGGGCTGCTGCTCGTGCGGCAACACGATGTTCAGCCCCAGGCTCTTGCCGCCAGTCTCGTGCGCGCCGCGGTTTCCGGCCTCCATGATCCCGGGCCCGCCGCCGGTACACACATAGATCGGTGTGGCCAGGCTGCGCGAGCGGTCGGTCACCAGCGCTGCGAAACGGCGCGCCTCCTCGTAGTAGCGGCTCATCGAGACCTGGGTTTCGGCGCGCTTGATGGCGGCCGGGTCGGCTGCGGCGCGGGCGGCTTCCAGGCGCTGCAGGGCCACCTCGCGCGAGGCGATGCGGGCGCTGCCGAAGATCACCACCGTGCTCTCGATGCGATGGTGCTGCTGCACCAGCTCGGGCTTCAACAGCTCCAGCTGCATGCGCACCGGCCGCAACTCGCTGCGCAGCAGGAAGTCGTTGTCGGTGAAGGCCAGCCGGTAGCTGCTTTCCGGGCCGCTGTAGAGTGGCGGCGGGGCCAGGTCGGCGGCCTCCTCTTCGGCGCTGGGGAAGTTGCGGGCGGTGAGGTCGTCGATGCGCTGGTTCATCGATGGGGGGCGAGGGGTGCGGGCCGGTCAGCTTACTCCGTATGCCCCAGCCCCGCTGTGACAGCGCGACCGGCGCAAACGGGGCAACCGGCCTGCCGCGCAAGGCGGATCTCGTCCCAACGCATCTGGCGGCCATCCAGCATCAGCAGGCGGCCCGCCAGCGATTCACCGACGCCGGCCAGCAGCTTCAGGGCCTCGGCGGCCTGCATGCTGCCGATGATGCCCACCAACGGCGCAAAGACGCCCATGGTGGCGCAGCGCGTTTCCTCGAAGGCGGCGCCCGGCGGGAACAGGCAGGCGTAGCAGGGCGCATCAGGCTGGCGGGTGTCGTAGACCGAGATCTGGCCGTCGAAACCGATGGCCGCACCGCTGACCAGCGGCTTGCGGTGTTTCACGCAGGCAGCGTTGACCTGATGCCGGGTGGCGAAGTTGTCCGAGCAATCGAGCACCAAATCGGCCTCGGCCACCGCGGCATCCAGCCAGGCGGCGTCGGCGCGCTGGGCCACGGTGCGGATGTCGAGGGTGGGGTTGATGGCCAGCATGCCGGCACGGGCCGATTCGACCTTGGGCTGCCCGACGCGCGCCAGCGTGTGGGCGATCTGCCGCTGCAGGTTGGTGAGATCCACCGTGTCGTGGTCCACCAGGGTGATACGGCCGACACCGGCGGTGCCGAGGTACAGCGCCACCGGCGAGCCAAGCCCGCCAGCGCCGATCACCAGCGCGTGGGCAGCGAGCAGCCGGCCCTGGCCCTCGATGCCGATCTCGTCGAGCAGGATGTGCCGCGAGTAGCGCAGCAGGTCGTCGTCGGTCACCTCGAACCGGCCGGGCTCATTGCTCCGTGGGTGTCTCGGCCGTGCGCTCGGCCATGGTCTTGCTGACCATCACCGGCTTGCTCTTCAGGCGGTTGAGCGCCTGGGTGAGCGGGAAGTCCTCAGCGCTGCCGAACTCGGGCAGTGGCTTGAAGGTGCCTTCCTTGATGGCGGCGGCCTGCTCGTCCAGCTTCTTTCGGGCTGCCTCGCGGGCCTTCTCGCGCGCCTCGTCCTTGGCCTCGTTGGGCACGCCCAGGTGCTTGTCGAGATCGGCCTCGCGCATGCGCAGGGCGGCGAAGACGTTGCCCTCGGCGGTTTCGTCGAGCCAGACATCGGGCACGATGCCCTTGGCCTGGATGGAACGGCCGCTGGGGGTGTAGTAGCGCGCGGTGGTGATCTTGAGGGCGGTGTCGCCGCTTTCAGACAGTGGGCGGATGGTCTGGACCGAGCCCTTGCCGAAGGTCTGGCCGCCCATCACGATGGCGCGCTTGTGGTCTTGCAGCGCTCCGGCGACGATCTCGCTGGCCGAGGCCGAGCCTTCGTTGACCAGCACCACCAACGGTACGTTCTTCACCGCGGCCGGCAGGCGCTTGAGCGGATCGGCACCGCCGCGGCGCATGTAGTTGTCTGGCGAGGCGTGGTAGGTGAACTTGGAGTCGGCGATCTGGCCGTTGGTGCTGACCACCACCACGTCCTGCGGCAGGAAAGCTGCCGACAGGGCCACCGCGCCCTCGAGCAGGCCGCCCGGATCGTTGCGCAGGTCGAGCACCAGGCCCTTCAGGTTGGGCTCCTGCTTGTAGATGTCCTCGAGCTTGCGGACGAAATCCTCCACCGTGCGTTCCTGGAACTGGCTCACCCGCAACCAGGCGTAGCCAGGCTCGACGATCTTGGAACGCACACTCTGGACCTTGATCTCCTCGCGCAGGATGGTGACCGGGAAGCTGCGGTTCTCGGCCTTGCGGTAAACGGTGAGCACGACCTTGGTGTTGGGCTCGCCACGCATGCGCTTGACAGCCTGTTCCATGCCCAGGCCCTTGACGGCGGTGTCGTCGATCTTGGTGATCAGGTCGCCCGGCTTCAGGCCGGCGCGGAAGGCCGGCGAGCCTTCGATCGGGGAGACGACCTTGACAACGCCGTCTTCCATGCCGATCTCGATGCCCACCCCGATGAACTTGCCGGTGGTGGACTCTCGGAATTCCTTGAACCCCTTCTTGTCGAAGAAGGCCGAGTGCGGGTCGAGGCCCGAGACCATGCCGTTCAGGGCATCGTTGATCAGCTTCTTCTCGTCAACCGGTTCGACGTAGTCGCTCTTCAGGATGTCGAAGGCCCTGGCGAGCTGCTTCATCTCCTCCAGCGGGATCGGCGCATAGGTGCTGCGCGCGATGGCCTGCAATTGCATCGTGGTCAATGCACCCGCCACTGCCCCAAGGGTCAGCAGCCCGGCCACTTTCAGTTTGGCACCCATCATTTCCCGCCTTCAGACACTGCGTCCACGCCCCGGAAGTATAGGTCGACCGGTATGGATGTGGATCCGGGCAAAGCCTGAAAGTTGCAGGTGAGCCGGGGCCTTTTTCGTGAGCGGGTGCTCACGATGTTCGCAAATCTTCACACGGCGTTTCAGGCGGCCGTCTCCCGCGGGAAGGTCACCACGTGGTCCACCTGCGGGCGGATACCGATCCATTCGCCCACGTGGTGGTCGTGGTGGGAGGGCACATGGGCCAGCACCTGTTCGCCAGTAGCCAGCCTCAAGGTATAGAGAAACTCCGAGCCTCGAAAGGCCTTGCGTTCGATCTGGGCTTTCACCGGGGCGTCGTCGTCGTGCACGATGTCGTCGGCACGCAGCAACACGTCGCATTCACCGTTCGGGAAGGCGCCGGGCAGCGGGCATTCATCCACATCCGACAACTCGCCGACCGGGGTGTGCACCCGCGGGCCGCTTGCCGAGTCGACCACCTGGCCGGGGGTGAACACGCCATGGCCGATGAACTGGGCCACGAAACGGGTGGCTGGCCGGTGGTACAGCGCGTAGGCGTCGTCCCACTGCTGCAACCGGCCGCGTTGCATCACGCCGATCAGATCGCCGATGGCGAAGGCCTCGAGCTGGTCGTGGGTGACGAACAGCGCGGTGGCGTCGATCTGCTTCAGGATGGCCCGCACATCCTGCGCCAGGCGCTCGCGCAGGTCGACGTCCAGGTTGGAGAAGGGCTCGTCCAGCAGCAGCAGCCGTGGCCTGCGGGCGAGGGCCCGAGCCAGGGCAATGCGCTGCTGCTGGCCGCCGGACAGCTGGTGCGGCGCACGCTTGGCGGCATGGCCCAGGCCGACCAGATCCAGCATTTCCGCCACCCGGGTTTCGCGATCGGCGCGCGGCAGGTGGCGCAGACCGAACGCGATGTTGTCCGCCACGCTCAGGTGGGGGAACAGCGCGTAGTCCTGGAACACCATCCCGATGCCGCGGTCCTCGGGCGCCACATGGGCCGCGCCGTCGCCGCTGAGCAACTCGCCGCCCAGCCGGACTGAACCCCCGCTGACCCGCTCCAAACCCGCCACGGCCCGCAGCAGCGAGGTCTTGCCGCAACCCGACGGCCCGATCAGCACGCCGATCTGCCCTCGGCTGAGCGACAAGGTGGCCGCGTCCACCGCCGGTTTGGCCGAGCCCGCACGGCCGTAGGTGATGCTGACGCGGTCGAGCTGCAGAAACATGGCTCTATGATACAGAGGCAATGGAAATGAGCATCGTTCGTATTTGCTCCAGATCAATTCTGATGAGAGCCTGCCCATGAAGGGGATCCTGGTCGCGTTGGCGGCGTTCCTGTCATTGCCTGTGCTGGGTGTGCTCGGCGCCTGGGTGATGGCCGATGCAGGCAGCATGGCGGTTCTCGCGCAGCAATGGGACACGGTGCTGCCGGGCTATGTCGGGCAGTCGCTGATCCTGGTCGGGGCCGTGGCGCTGGGTGTGGCACTCGTTGGCGGCGCCACTGCGGCGGCGGTGACGCTGTTCGAGTTCCCGGGCAGGCGCTTTTTCGAGTGGGCGCTGCTGCTGCCTCTGGCGATGCCGGCCTATGTGCTGGCCTACGCCTACACCGACGCGCTCCAATACAGCGGGCCCGTGCAGGCGGGCCTT
>CAYJEC010000253.1:0-5249 GCA_964369025.1 uncultured Ideonella sp.
TCGTTGATGCGGTCGAGGAACAGCACGCCGGGCTCGGCGTGGTCGTAGGTGGACCGCATGATCTGGTCCCACAGGCGCTGTGCCGGCAGGCGGCGGTACGCCCACAGGCCATCGGCACGCAGGTGCGCCCCGGCTGCCTTCTGCGCCGTGCCGGGCTCGGCGCGGTGAACCAACTCGACATCGGCGCCTGCCAGCACGGCCTTCATGAATTCGTCGGTCACACCGACCGAGATGTTGAAGTTCTTCAGGTCGCCTTGGTCCTTGGCGTGGATGAACGCCTCCACGTCCGGGTGGTCGCAGCGCAGCACGGCCATCTGGGCGCCGCGCCGCGAGCCGGCGGATTCGACCGTCTCGCAGGATCGGTCGAACACCCGCATGTAGCTCACCGGGCCGGAGGCGCTGGACTGCGTCGAGCCGACCCAGGCTCCCTGTGGGCGGATGCGGGAGAAGTCGTACCCGACGCCGCCGCCGCGCCGCATGGTTTCGGCCGCCTCGGTGAGCGCGGTGTAGATGCCCGGAAAGCCCTCCTCGACCTGGGCGATGGAGTCACCCACCGGCTGCACGAAACAGTTGATGAGCGTCGCCGTGAGTTCGGTGCCGGCCGCCGAGTTGATGCGGCCGGCGGGGACGAAACCACGCCGCTGTGCGTCAACGAACCGCTGCTCCCACAGCGCACGTTGCTCGGGCGCCTCGGTGGCCGCAAGCGCCCTCGCGACGCGAGTACGCACTTCGTCGATGGTGCTCTCGTTGCCTTTGGCGTACTTCTCGACCAGCACCTCGGTGCTGATGTCTTGCGGCGGCAGGCCAGCAGCGGTGCGAAAAACCGGGGGGGTGGGTACGTTGGCGGTGCGGGTTCGGGTCATGTTGGGCTCTGCGGTGCGATCAAACTGTCTAAATCAACAGTGGGCATGATGCACCCAAACGGCGAGGCCCGGGGCCGTACAAGCACCTGTTGAAGGGTCTCCTCTGCGGGGCTTGACGCCACGCAAAGGCCGGCCGGCGGCGCTTGACGAATGTCAATTGAGAAAGGTCAACCCATCGTCAGCGTTTGGAGCCACACTGTCAGTGTCATGGGACATCGACTCATCCCCATCCATAACGCCGCCGCGGCGCCGTGCGCCGGCTGCCACACCAGCTCGGGCGGGCCCGTCTGCCGGGCCGATCTCGGTGAGCCTTGCCTGTCACCTGAGTTGCAAGGGCCGAGCGGCACGGTGCAACAGGTCATGACGCATCTGCAGGACGCCTGGTGTGCCGAAATCGGGCTGCCCGCTTCCGGTTTGGTGCGCTCGCTCACGCTGACAGCCGACGAAGCCGACCTGACCCTGACCTGCTGCTCGCAAGGCCCCGGCGCACGGTTGGCCGATGTCGCTTTCCAGACCATGCGCCGCCTGCTGCCGAATACCGACATCTACGTGCGCTGCACCTGATCGTCCGGGTGCCCGCCGGGGGGCACAATCGCGGCTCCTCTTTGTTCTGTACGGGGCGAACCTTCCGCTCCCTAGGCGCCATGCCCTCTTCCGATCTGCCCGACGCTGACAGCGCCGCCCCCGTGCTGCCGCCTGAGGTGCCTGCGGCACCCCCCGCCCCCGAAGCACCCCGCGCCGAGATGACGCCGGCCGCCTGCGCTGAGCGGCTGCGCGAGTTGTTCCCTGCCCTGTTCGCCGGCCCGCCCAAGCCCATCAAGCTGCGCATCCAGGCCGACATCCAGCAGCGTGCGCCGGGCGTCTTCACCAAGCCGGCGCTGTCGGGCTTCCTGCGCCGGCTCACCGGCAGCACCAGCTACCTGATCGCGCTGACACGCGCCAAGCAGCGTTTCGACCTGGACGGGCAACCCGCAGGAGAGTTGAGCGACGAGCACCGCCAGGCCGCCAACGACGAGCTGGCGCGCCGCCGCAACCTGCATGCCGAGCGCCGCCAGGCCGAGGACGACCAGCGCCGGGAACGCGCCCTGCTCCTTCGCGCTTTCGAGACCAGCACGCTGACCAAGGACAACTTCTGCGCACTCAAGGGCTTGACGCCCGAGGCGCTGGACGCCGTGCTGGCCCAGGCTCGGCAAGAGGCCGAAGAGCGCGCGCGCCAGCCGCAGCCGCCCGGGCGCCCGGGCCCGCGCCACGATGGCCCACGCGACGCCCGCCACCGGCCCGCCAGTGAGCGGCGCGGCCCGGCGCCCCAAGGCCGGCAGACAGCACACCGCGTCAAACCCACCTGAGGCTGGGGCTCCCGGCGCTTGGCTCAGTGCCAGCGCTCAGGGCGACCGAATCGGTCGCCGCCTGGTGCATTTCGTCGCCGACGGCACCGCTCATCGTGCGCGGCTGCCGTTCGTCGCGCGGCACCGGCGGCTGGTCGCATGGGCGTGGTGGCAGGCGGGATGGATCAATACAGTCCATCCCATCGACACACCGTCACCCCACCAGGAGCCTGCCATGACCACCGCCGCCACCCCCCTCTTCGCCGCCAACGAAACCCGTGTCCGCAGCCTCGCCGCTGGCTTGGCGCTGGTCTTGACGCTGGGCCTGGTGGCCTCGCTGGGCCAAGTGGCCGACCGCCAGTACGACGCCGCGCTGATGGCCGACGCCGCCAACAACGTGCCGACTCAGCTCGTGGTGATCACCGCAACCCGCCTGCCGCGCACGGCCTGAGCAGCACGCACACAGTTTTCCGCTCCACTCCTCTTGGGCCCTGCTTGCAGGGCCCTTTTTTTCGCCCATGCAATGACACCTCACATCAGCGTTTGGCCGCTGCCCTGCAGGCGCGGGCCAGGCGCCTCAGTCCGCCTGTCGCAGCGGGTTGCAACTCAAGCAGCCGCAACGTCCAGCCGTCGCAGGACGATGGCTCGCGTGGTCGATGCTGCCTACAGTTCATCCATCGCAACACCTGTCCATGTACCGACCCCAGGAGCTCACCATGCCGACCACCGCCCGCCCCTTCGCCGCCTCCGAAACCTCTGCCCGCGCCACCGCCTTCGGCCTCGCGGCCATGGTCACGCTGGCGCTGCTGGCCAGCGTGGGCGGCGTCGCCGACCGGCAGTACGAAGCCGCGCTGTATGCCCAGGCCGAGGACGGCCCCACCCACCTCGCCGCCAGCCCCACACTCGCACTGGCGGAGCGCAGCGCAACGGCATACAGTCACGGTTGACGACACCGCATGTCGCGATGCCGTGGCTGCAAGGAGTTGACCATGCGCACCTTGTTTCACCACATCGCCCACGCCAGCCTGCGCGTTCGCGTTGTGACCGCCTTGATGGCCGTCGCCGTCACGCTGGGCGCCATCGGCGGGTTGGATCATCTGGCTGACAGCCAGTACAGCGCAGCCATGAAGGCGCTGGCTGACCTGGATGTGCCGACCTTCCTGGTCCACATCAGCGCCTCCAAGCCCTGAGCCGCCTGAAAGGCCGCTGAAGCGCGTGATGCGCCGGAACGCGAGTCGAGCGCCCCGGGCGCTCAGCCCTTGAACAGCCCGGCGAGCCGCAAAACGGCCGCATCCGAGGCCGAGCGATCTGGCGTGCTGTCGGCGTTGCCGAAATCGCCGGGCGCCTGTGCCTGCACGAGGATGCCATCCCGCCGCGGCACCACCGTGAGGTTGTGGCCCCGGTAGCTGATGCCGTAGTCCACCCCGCGCTGCGGGATCAGGCGGGCCGTCTGCCCCCGCACCGGGATGACCGACTCGTCACCCAACAAGGCGCGCGCGCCATAACCTGTCGCATTGACCAAGGTGCGCTCCGCCAGCGAGGCAAACTGCCTCGGGCTGGCGAAATCACGGTGCACGATCTCGCCACCGTCGCGCATGAAGTCGTCCATCAGCAGGCGGGTGTAGGCCGGCAGGTTGAACACCAACTGGCTGTAGCGGCGGGCATGCGGAACGTCGAACGGATGCTGGTGGCGCGCCAGCGCCTGCGAGCGGGGGCGGATGTCGGCCAGCAGCGCTTCCAGGTCGGGGTAGTCGGGTTCGCTGGGGCCGTCGTGCCCCAGGCCACCCACCAGCGGCTGATCGAACGGCGTGTCGGAGAGGACATAACCGTCGCGCCACTCCACCGGGTCGCCCGCCAGGCCGAGCAGGCTCTGGTACATGCGGAACGAGTGGCGCGCCATCGCTTCCCATTGGCGCTGAAAGGCCGGCGTGGCCTCCGCCTCGGTGCAGATGCGCGAATCGGGTGACCACACGCCAGTGGCCGCAGCGGAGCGCACCTGCGGCGGCTGCTCGCGGCAGTAGATGCGCACGCGCAAGCCGGCACGCTGGGCTTCGCGTGCGGTGGTCAGCCCGATGGCACCGCAGCCGATCACGGCGAGCCGCTTCTCACCGGTCGCCAACGCGAGCCGCACCGCCTGCGCTGCCGAACCCCACGACAGCGACCAGCCGCTGCCACCGTGGCCATAGTTGTGGACCACCGTCTGGCGACCGAGCCGTTGCGCCTCGATGCGTGGGCCCTGGGCCCGGAACGGCCGGGTGCAGACGGCCACGTCGATGATCCGGTCCGGGCGCGCCTGAATCGGCACCAAAGGGCCTGGCGGTGCGAAGCCCGGGCGGGAATCGGGTGGCTCGGCTGCCCCGGCCGAGTTGACTGCGGCCCATGACGAGAGCGCGCTCAGCGTCGTGCTGGCGGCGCCGATGAACTGGCGGCGATGCATCATGGATCGTGGCTGCTATCCACGCCCCACGAAGGGCATGCCGGTGGCCATGATGTTGGTGAACAGCATGTTCACCGACAGTGGCAGCGATGCGAGGTGGACCACCGTGTCGGCCACGTGCCGCACGTCCATCCGCGCCTCGGTGCGCACGCTGCCGTCGGGCTGTGCCATGCCGCGCGCCATGGCGGTGGTCATGTCGGTGGCGGCATTGCCGATGTCGATCTGGCCCACCGCAATGTCGAATGCCCGGCCATCCAGCGCGCATGATTTCGTCAGGCCGCTCATCGCATGCTTGGTCGCGGTGTAGGCGACCGAGTTGGGCCGCGGTGCATGCGCCGAGATCGAGCCATTGTTGAGGATGCGGCCACCGCGCGGGCTTTGCTTCTTCATCAGCCGGAAGGCCTCTCGGGTGCACAGGAACGCACCGGTGAGGTTGATGTCGACAGCCTCCCGCCAGGCCTCCACCGGTAACTCGTCGATCGGCAGCCCGGCGGTGAACACCCCCGCGTTGTTGAACAGCAGATCGAGCCGGCCGAATCGCTGCTCGATCTGCTCGAACATCGCCCGCACAGCAGCCGGGTCGCTCACATCGCCCGGCAAGGCCCAGGCCCGTTCAGCCTGCGG
>CAYJEC010000254.1:0-5247 GCA_964369025.1 uncultured Ideonella sp.
GAACCCGAACCCGACGCCCTACATCGGCGAAGACAACACGCTGCGCGCCGGCGACACGGTCGAGTCCGTCACCGGCGTCGTCGACTACGGGCTGGCCACCAGCAGCAACACCGGCTTCGGCGACTACAAGCTGCAACCCACCGCGCCAGTGGCCTTCACCCGTGCCAACCCGCGCACGCCGGCCCCGGCACCGGTGCCGGGCAACCTGAAGCTGGGCAGCTTCAACGTGCTGAACTACTTCACCACCTTCACCGACGGCACCACCGCCGATGGCCAGTCCGGCCAGGGATGCCTGCTCGACGGCGTGAGCCTGCCGTCGAACTGCCGCGGCGCCAGCAACCTGGCTGAGTTCGAGCGCCAGCGCTCGAAGATCGTCCAGGCGATGGCTGCCATCGATGCGGACGCATTCGGCCTGATGGAAATGCACAACAACGGCAGCGTGGCGGTGCAGAACCTGGTCGACGCGTTGAACGCGCAGGTCGGCGCGGGCACCTACGCCGCCGTGGCCGATCCGGCGGCCGGCACCGGCAGCGACGCGATCAAGGTGGCGATGATCTACAAGCCGTCGCGTCTGGCGCCCGTGGGCGACGCCCAGAGTGACGTCGATCCCATCAACAACCGGCCTACGCTGGCGCAGACCTTCGCGACTGCCAATGCCGAACGGGTCACGCTGGTGGTCAATCACTTCAAGTCCAAGGGCAGTTGCCCCGCCGAAAGCGATCCGGACTACGCTGGCAACTTCGACGCCGGTGACGGTCAGGGCTGCTGGAACGGCCGCCGCCTGGCGCAGGCCCAACGCCTGACCAGTTGGGTGGCGAGCCTGGCTGCCGGCGCGGGAACGCCCGACGCGCTGGTGATGGGTGACCTCAACGCCTATGCCAAGGAGGACCCGATTGACCACCTGCTCACTGCGGGCTACGTGGACCAGATCGGCCGCTTCAACACCTTCGGCTACTCGTACGTGTTCGACGGCGCCGCAGGGCGCCTGGACCATGGCCTGACCAGCCCGTCGCTGGCATCGAAGGTGACCGACGCCTTCCAGTGGCACATCAACGCCGACGAGCCCTCGGTGATCGACTACAACACCGAGTTCAAGCAGCCGCTGTGCCCCACCTGCGGGCCGGATTACTACAGCGCCACGGCCTACCGCTCGTCCGACCACGATCCGCTGGTGATGGGCCTGTACATCGTCAAGACGATCCAGGGAACCACCGGCAAGGACAAGCTGTTCGGCAGCGCTGGTGACGACCTGATCATCGGGGGTGCCGGTGCCGACAAGCTGACTGGCGGCGCCGGTGCCGACGTGTTCGCCTACCTGGGCCTGGCAGACGCCAAAGACACGTTGCTGGACTTCGCGCCCGGCGAAGACCGCATCGACCTGCGCGCCGTGCTGGCCGGCATCGGCTATGTCGGCACCGACCCGGTGGCCGATGGGGTGGTGCGCCTGCGCGACAGTGCCAAGGGGCTGAAGCTGCAGATCGACACCGACGGTTCGGTGGGCGCTGCCAAGCCCAAGGATCTGGCGGTGCTGAAGGGCCTTACCGCAGCCGACATCCTGCCGGTGCGCGACCTGGTGTTCTTCGACCCGGTCTTCGGCGCGCGCCGCTGAGTTCAGGCCCCTGGGGGCTGCGGCTCCCAGGCCTCGATCCAGCGCGCGAAGCGGCCCAGCCCCGCATCCAGCGGGGTGTGGGCCCAGTCCCCGATGCGTTCGCGCAGGCGGCTGTCATCGGCGCAGGTGACCGGCACATCGCCGGGCTGCATGGGCCCGAACTCGATGCGCGCCTTCAGGCCGAGAGCGGCCTCCAGCGTGCGCACGAAGTCGACCACCTTCACGGGCACGTGGTGGCCCAGGTTGAAGATGGCCGATTCGCGCGCCGTTTCGGCCGGTGCCGGCGCCTGCAACAGGCCGCAGATGGCGTCGACGATGTCGTCGATGAAGGTGAAGTCGCGCAACAACTGCCCTTGCGCGAACAGCGTGATCGGCTGGCCGGCGCGGATGCGGCGCGAGAACGAGAAGTAGGCCATGTCCGGCCGGCCCCAGGGCCCGTAGACGGTGAAGAAGCGCAGGCCGGTGGAGCGCAGGCCGTGGATGCTGGCGTAGGTGTGGGCGATCAGTTCGTTGGCGAGCTTGGTCGCGGCGTAGAGCGAGGCTGGGCGATCCACGCGGTCCGTCTCGCGGAACGGTGCGTCCGTCCGGTTGCCGTAGACGCTGGAGGAACTGGCATACATCAGGTGGCCGACACCGGCTTCGCGGCAGGCTTCGACGACATTGGCGAAGCCCACCAGGTTGGACTGGATGTAGTCCGCCGGCGCCTGGATCGAGTGGCGCACCCCGGCTTGCGCCGCCAGATGCAGCACGGTATCGAAACCGCCAGCCGCGATCAGCGCCCGGGTCGCGGCGGCGTCGCACAGATCAAGGTTCCGGCACGGCACGCCCAGGGGCTGCAGCAGTGCAGCGACCCGGTCGTGCTTGAGCTGCACCTCGTAGTAGCTGTTGAAGTTGTCGACACCGGTGACGCGGTGGCCCTGGCGCGCCAGGGCTGCGGCCGCATGGGCGCCGATGAATCCGGCGGCGCCGGTGACGAGGATGTGCTGGGGCATGGGCAGGGAATCATAGCCTTACGGTCGGCTGCTACCATCGCCGGCCACCGCCCCCTTGACCACCATGCCCCCGTTGCCCGATGCCGCGCGTCGCCGCTGGACGCGCCTGCTGCTCGCCAGCGCCTTGGGGCTAGGCCTGCTGGCTTGGCTGCTGCGCCAGGTCGACACGGCGCCCTTGTTCGCCGCCTTCGCGGCCACGCCCCACTGGTTGTGGGTCCTGGCGGTGGCAGGCCTGTGGGCCAGCTACGCGCTGCGCGCCGAGCGGCTGCGGCGTGAATGGACTGCCTGGTTTGCGGCCGATGCGGCGCGCGGCACGGCGCCAGGTTTCGTCGATTGCCTGGGCCTGTTCCTCACCCACAACGCTGCCATCGTGGTGCTGCCGCTGCGGGCTGGCGAGGCCGGCTACCCCTGGCTGATGCAGCGCCGTTTCGGTGTGCCGCTGGCCGACTCGCTGCGCAGCCTTCTTTGGCTTCGGCTGCAGGATGCGGCAGTGCTGGCCACGCTGGCGGCACTGTGGCTGCCGCCGTTTGCGCCCGCCACCCGCGCCGGCTGGGCCGCCGCGTTGGTGACAGCCTGGCTCTTTGCCGCTCTCCTCGGCCCTCGATGGATGTCGATGGCGGTGGCCCGATGGCCAGCGGCCAGCCGTTTCCAGGCCGCCTGGCTGGCCCACCGCAATGACCGCATCGGCTGGGGGTTGTGCGCCGCCAACTGGGGGGTCAAGCTGGCGGTGCTGGCGCTGCTGCTGCAGGCGCTGGCGCCGCTGGATCTGGCCGCCGGCCTGCGCGGCGCGCTGGGCGGTGAATTGGCCTCGGTGCTGCCGCTGCAAGGCCCGGCGGGCCTGGGCACCTATGAGGCCGGGGTCTGGGCGGCCACACGGGTGGATGGCGGTGCCACGGCGCAGGTGGCGGCCGGGGCGCTGGCCCTGCACGCCTTCAGCCTGGCGGTGGCCTTGCTGTCGGCTGCGATGATCCTGCCCTGGGCCCGCCGGCCCGCTTCAATGCTGGAGAGAACACGATGAACATGATGGCCGAGATCGAAGCCGCCCGGCCCCTGGCCCTGATCGGCCTGCCGCCGCACCGCCTGTCGGTGGTGGTGCCGATGTACAACGAGATCGACAACGCGCAGCCGCTGATCGACGCGGTGCATGGAGCGCTGGCCGCGTATCCGCACCCCTGGGAGTTGATCGTCGTCGACGATGGCAGCCGCGACGGCACCGGCGCCGCGCTGCAGGCGCATGCCTCCACGGTGGGCCCGCACATCCGGGTGCTTCGCCTGCTGCGCAACTTCAGGCAGACGGCGGCCATGCAGGCGGGTATCGACGCGGCGCGTGGCGATGTCATCGTCACCATGGACGGCGACCTGCAGAACGACCCGAGGGACATCCCGCTGCTGGTCCACAAGCTGCTCAACGAACCGTACGACCTGGTGGCCGGCTGGCGCAAGAACCGGCAGGACGGCTTCGCACTGCGCAAGTTCCCGTCGATGCTGGCCAACCGCCTGATCCGGCGCATCACCAGCCTGCGCTTCCAGGATCTGGGCTGCAGCTTGAAGGCATTCCGCGCGCCGGTGCTGCGCCAGGTGCGGCTGTACGGCGAGATGCACCGGTTCATCCCGGCGTGGATGGCCACAGTGACCTCCCCGGACCGCATGGCCGAGGTGGCGGTGAGCCACCACGCCCGCACCGCAGGCGAATCCAAGTACGGCATCTCGCGCACCTTTCGCGTGCTGGTGGATCTGCTGGCGGTGTACTTCTTCCTCAATTTCGGCTCTCGCCCGGGGCACTTTTTTGGCGCACTCGGCTTGGCCGTGGGGGCTGCAGGCACGGCCATCCTCGGCTACCTGGGCGTGCTGAAGCTGCTGGGCGAATCGGTCGGCGGCAGGCCGCTGCTGTCGCTCGGCTTCTTCTGCGTCATCGGCGGGCTGCAGTTCCTCTGCACCGGGGTGCTGGCCGAACTGCTGATCCGCATCTACTACGACGGCACGCACGCCCAGCAGTACCACACGATGCAGAGTGCCCAGGTCGGCGACAACGATGCTTGGCATGTCTAGACAGGACTCCAGGTTCCCGTGGCCTCTGGCCCTGGCACTGCTGGCGCTGGTGCTGTTCCAGCTCGGTGCGGTGCCGCTTTTCGATGTGGACGAAGGTGCCTTCAGTGAGGCCACTCGCGAGATGCTCGCCAGCGGCGACTGGGGCCACACCACGCTGAACGGCGAAGACCGTTTCGACAAGCCAATCCTCGCCTACTGGCTGCAGGCCGCCAGCGTGTCGTTGCTTGGCCTTCACGAGTTTGCACTGCGCCTGCCCTCGGCGTTGTGCGCCTGGGGTTGGGCGCTGGCGGTGTGGGCGTTCGCCCGGCCGCGCCTGGGCGAGCGGGCCGCCACCTCGGCGGCGCAGATGAAGGCCACCAGCCTGTGTGTGTTGGCCATCGGGCGTGCCGCGACAGACGATGCCTTGCTCAACTTCATGCTGGTGCTGGCGGCTTTCGATGCCTGGCGCTGGCTGGAGACGGAACAGAAGGCACCGCTGCGCCGTGCCTTTGCCTGGATGGGGCTCGGCCTGCTGGCCAAAGGCCCGGTGGCGGTGCTGGTGCCGGTGGCGGCAGCCGGCGTCTGGCTGCTGGCCACTTTCGATGGGCGCTACATCCT
>CAYJEC010000255.1:0-2104 GCA_964369025.1 uncultured Ideonella sp.
CACCAGCGTCTGCTGGGTTTCTGCCAGGCCCAGTTCCCACGGCGTGCCGGCATGCTTGACCGAGGACAGGGGCGAGGCGCCCGTGCCGCCGTCATGGCCGGCAACCACCACGTGGTCGGCCTTGGCCTTGGTCACGCCCGCAGCCACGGTGCCGACGCCGACTTCGGACACCAGCTTGACCGAGATCGAGGCGCGCGGGTTGGCGTTTTTCAGATCGTGGATCAGCTGCGCCAGGTCTTCGATCGAGTAGATGTCGTGGTGCGGCGGCGGGCTGATCAGGCCGACGCCCGGGACCGAGTAGCGCAGCATGCCGATGTAGTCGCTGACCTTGCCACCGGGCAGTTGGCCCCCCTCGCCGGGCTTGGCGCCCTGTGCCATCTTGATCTGGATCTGGTCGGCCGAGACGAGGTACTCGGTGGTCACACCAAAGCGGCCCGAAGCCACTTGCTTGATCTTCGAGCGCAGGCTGTCGCCGTCCTTGAGCACGTAGTCCGACGCGATGACCTTGGCACCGATGACATCGGACACCTTGGTGCCAGCGGTGATGGGGATGCCCTTCAGCTCGTTGCGGTAGCGCGCCGGATCTTCTCCGCCCTCACCCGTGTTGCTCTTGCCGCCAATGCGGTTCATGGCAATGGCCAGCGTGGTGTGCGCCTCGGTGGAAATGGAGCCCAGCGACATCGCCCCGGTGGCGAAGCGCTTGACGATCTCGGCAGCCGACTCGACCTCGTCCACCGGGATGGCCTGCGCAGGGTCGAACTTGAACTCGAACAGGCCGCGCAGGGTCAGGTGGCGCTTGCTCTGGTCGTTGATGAGTTGCGCATACTCCTTGTAGGTGTCGAACTTGCCGGCCCGGGTCGCGTGCTGCAGTTTGGCGATGGCATCCGGCGACCACATGTGGTCTTCGCCGCGGGTGCGCCAAGCGTATTCGCCACCGGCGTCGAGCATGCCTTCCAGCAGCGGGTCGTCACCGAACGCGGCGCGGTGGTTGCGAAGGGCTTCTTCAGCCACCTCGAACACACCGATGCCTTCGACCTGCGTGGCGGTGCCACGGAAGTACTTGCCGACCATGTCGCGGTTCAGGCCGATGGCCTCGAACAGTTGGGCCCCGCAGTAGGACATGTAGGTCGACACGCCCATCTTGGACATGATCTTCGACAGGCCCTTGCCGATCGCCTTGACGTAGTTGTAGATGGCCTTGTCGGCCGACAACTCGCCGGGCAACTGGTCGTGCATCCCGGCCAGGGTCTCCATCGCGAGGTAGGGGTGAACCGCCTCGGCGCCATAGCCGGCGAGCACCGCGAAATGATGCACTTCGCGCGCCGAACCCGTTTCGACCACCAGACCAGCGGTGGTGCGCAGCCCCTCGCGCACCAGGTGGTGGTGGATGGCCGACAGCGCCAGCAGCGCGGGGATGGCCACCTGCGAGCGGCAGACACGCCGGTCGCTGATGATGAGGATGTTGTGGCCACTCTTGATCGCGTCCACGCTCTCGGCACACAACGACGCAAGCTTGGCTTCTATGCCCGCCTTGCCCCAGGCCAGCGGGTAGGTGATGTTGATTTCGTGGGGCTTGAACTTGCCGCCGGTGCACTGCTCGATGTTGCGCAGGCGGGCCATGCCCTTGAAGTCGAGGATGGGCTGCGAGACCTCCAGGCGCATCGGCGGGTTCACCGCGTTGATGTCCAGCAGGTTGGGCTTGGGGCCGATGAAGCTGTTCAGGCTCATCACGATGGCCTCGCGGATCGGGTCGATCGGCGGGTTCGTGACCTGTGCGAACAACTGCTTGAAGTAGTTGTAGAGCGGCTTGTTCTTGTCCGACAGCACGGCCAGGGGCGAATCGTTGCCCATCGAGCCGATGCCTTCCTCGCCGGCGGTGGCCATCGGCGCCAGCAGGAACTTGATGTCCTCCTGCGTGTAGCCGAAAGCCTGCTGGCGGTCGAGCAGGGTTTCTGCGTGAGATGGCGCTGGCACATCACCGGGCTCGATCGAGTCAAGGCGCACACGCACGTTGTCGATCCATTGGCGGTAGGGCCGGGCGCTGGCGAACTGGTTCTTCAGTTCCTCGTCATCGACGATGCGGCCCTGCTCCAGGTCGATCAGG
>CAYJEC010000255.1:2114-5233 GCA_964369025.1 uncultured Ideonella sp.
CTTGCCGGGCTGCAGGCGCCACTTCTTGACGATGCGGTTCTCGGGAATCGGCAGCACGCCAGACTCGGAGGCCATGACCACCAGGTCGTCGTTGGTGACGATGTAGCGTGCCGGACGCAGGCCATTGCGGTCGAGCGTGGCGCCGATCTGCTTGCCGTCGGTGAAGACCATGGCGGCGGGGCCGTCCCACGGTTCGATCATGGCCGCGTGGTACTCGTAGAAGGCACGGCGGCGCGGGTCCATCATCTCGTGCTGTTCCCACGCCTCGGGGATCATCATCATCGCGGCGTGGGCGAGCGGGTAGCCGCTCATGGTGAGCAGTTCCAGCGCATTGTCGAAGGTGGCGGTGTCGGACTGGCCTTCGAAGCTGATCGGGTAGAGCTTCTTCAGGTCGTCACCGAGGACCGGCGAGCGCATCACGCCTTCGCGGGCGCGCATCCAGTTGAAGTTGCCCTTGACCGTGTTGATTTCGCCGTTGTGCGCCACCATGCGGTAGGGGTGTGACAGCGGCCACTCGGGGAAGGTGTTGGTCGAGAAACGCTGGTGCACCAGGGCAAGTGCCGAGACAGCGCGCGGATCGTGCAGATCCTTGTAGTACTTGCCGACCTGGTCGGCCAGCAACAGGCCCTTGTAGATGATGGTGCGGCAGCTCATGCTGGGCACGTAGTACTCGCGGCTGTGCGTGAGCTTGAGCGCCTGGATGGCCGCCGAGGCGGTCTTGCGGATCACATAGAGCTTGCGCTCCAGCGCGTCCGGCACGATCACGTCGGCACCGCGGCCGATGAAGACCTGGCGGATCACCGGCTC
This sequence comes from uncultured Ideonella sp., assembly GCA_964369025.1. Taxonomy (GTDB): domain Bacteria; phylum Pseudomonadota; class Gammaproteobacteria; order Burkholderiales; family Burkholderiaceae_C; genus Ideonella. The sequence goes on from CAYJEC010000255.1 coordinate 2,922, forward strand.
GGTCAGGCGCACCGTGGGCGACATCGGCATCTCGGTGTCCACCGGGACATCTCGCCAGCCCAGCAGCACCTGGCCTTCGGCCTTGATGGCGCGCTCGAGTTCCTGCTCGCAGGCCAGGCGGGAGGCATGTTCCTTGGGCAGGAAGATCATGCCGACACCGTATTCACCGGGCGGCGGCAGCACCACGCCCTGGGCGACCATCTCGGCTCGGAAGAAGTCATCCGGGATCTGGATCAAGATGCCGGCGCCGTCGCCCATCAGCTTGTCGGCACCCACTGCACCGCGGTGGTCCAGGTTCTCCAGGATCTTCAGGCCCTGGGCAATGATGGCGTGTGCCTTCTGGCCCTTGATGTGTGCCACGAAGCCGACACCACAGGCGTCATGCTCCTGGGCGGGGTCGTACAGGCCGTGGGTGGCAAGCGATTGGATTTCTTCTGCGGACGCGGGGCCCGGCGTGGCCTGGGACATGGCACGCTCCTCGACTGTGGCTGGAGATGCCGTGAGGGTAGGGGAATTCCCGCGGGCCGACAAGTGATTTTAAATAGGGTCGGAGTCGATTAAATTGATCATCCGGTTCGATTCATTATTTAATGGGGACAGTCTCAAGTGCTGCCGGTGATCTTGCGGGGCCGGCCACGGCGGCGTGGGGTGAACGAGCGATGGGCTACCCGTTCCAACTCAGCCATCGCATCCGGGTCGGCCAGCGGCCGACTGCCGAGCAGGCAACTGGCGATCAGGCTGGCCTCGGCCAGCGCCACCCCCTGCTCCACCCAGTTGCGGTACGCAGCTTCCCGTTCGAAGGGTGTGTTGCCAAGGCCCCAGTAGGCGCCTGGCTCCGTGATCAACGGGTCCACCCTGGCACCCAGATGGTGCGGCAGGCTGGAGGCCACGGTGTCTAGCAAGGCCGAGGCCAGCCCCAGGCTCTGCGGCAGGCTCTCGATGTAACGCATCGCCCGGAGCACCATCACATGGCCGGCAACCACGTGGGCACGAAAGCGCCCCTCCCACAAGGTGCCGCTGCGTTGATGCCGGGTGTTGAAGCCCGCCACGTAGCGCCGGCCCAGGCTCTGCATGCATCGGCTCAGCCCGTCCGCCGCCATGGGCGTGGTCAAGAGATGGACTTCGGTGGGCAAAAGAACATAAGCATGCAGCGCGAGTTTGTGCTCACTCAAGGCATGGCGGAGTTGCTCCAGGAACCGGCCCTGGTCGTCACCATCCAGAAACACCCGCTGCTGGTTGTTGCCGCGGATCTGGAGGTGGTGGGGGTAGCCCGGCAGCGCCAGGCGAGCTTGTCGCGCCATGGCGGCAGTCTATCGGCAGAGTGAGCGTGTCCCCCTTTTTCGGACACACGGCGCCCACCGCGTGCTCACTCAGGAAAGAGGCAAAGGCCCGTCAGGCGTTGATGTTCGCGGATGGCGAACCGGTCGGTCATGCCTGCAATGTAGTCCGCCAAACCGCGCCATGGTCCATCTCTGCCGACCTCCTCGGACGGCCACTCCCCAGGCTTGTCGCGGTAGATCGAAAACAGATCGGCGACCACCTGCCTGGCCGCCTGGGCTTTGTCGGTCACCTGCGGATGGCGGTACAACGAGCCAAACAGGAAGCGCTTCATCTCGGTTCCGGCCTGGCGCATTTCCGGGCTGAACTGCACCAGCCGAGGCTGGGCGCGCGCCTCGTCTGCACTCTGGGGTGCGGCACGGTCGATCGCCGCACGAGTGGCTTCGATCAGGTCATAGACCTGGTCCGACAGCATTCGCCGCACCACCTCGGCCACCAGGCGGCGCGGTGGCAAGGCCGCCAGCCCGGGATGCTCGGCCAGAGCGGAACGGTGATGGGCCTCGAACAGCGCAACCTCCCGCAACTGTCCCAGCGTCAGAAGGCCGGAGCGAAAGCCGTCATCCACATCGTGCGCGTTGTAGGCAATCTCGTCGGCCAGGTTGGTCAACTGGGCCTCGAGGCTGGCGCTGTGCCCCAGCACGAAGCGTTGCCCGACACCGGCGGGCTCCTCGATCTCCCATTGCCGGGCCAACTCGATGGGGCAGCGTTTGAGAATGCCTTCGCGCGTCTCGAAACACAGGTTGAGGCCATCCCACGCCGGATAGCGCTGCTCCAGGTGATCCACCACCCGCAGGCTCTGGAGGTTGTGCTCGAAGCCACCATGGGGAGCCATGCAGGCGTCCAGCGCGTCCTGGCCGGCGTGCCCGAACGGTGTGTGCCCGAGGTCGTGCGCCAAAGCGATGGCCTCGACCAGATCCTCGTTCAAGCCCAGGCTGTGTGCCATAGAGCGACCGAGTTGGGCCACCTCCAGGGAC
>CAYJEC010000256.1:0-5230 GCA_964369025.1 uncultured Ideonella sp.
AGCCGATGTCCAGCATGCGGTCGGCCTCGTCGAGCACCACGTACTCGACCTGGTTCAACACCGCGTTCTTGGCCTCGATGTGGTCCAGCAGCCGGCCCGGCGTGGCGATCAGGATCTCGACGCCCGCCTTCAACTCCAGCGTCTGCGGCTTCATGTCGATGCCGCCAAAGACCACCGCCGCCCGCAGGTTGCAGTGCTTGGCATAGGCCTTGACGTTGTTGGCCACCTGGTCGGCCAGCTCCCGCGTGGGGGCCAGCACCAGCGCGCGTACAGGGTGGCGGGCCGGGGAGGCGCTGGAGTTCTCGTGCCGCATCATCTTCTGCAGCAACGGGATCGAAAACGCGGCAGTCTTGCCGGTGCCCGTCTGGGCGGCGCCCATCACGTCGCGACCCTCCAGGACGATGGGAATCGCCTTCGCCTGGATCGGCGTCATGCTCATGTAGCCCTGGTCAGCCACCGCGCGCAGGAGCTTGGGATCCAGCGGCAGGGTGTCGAAACGTGCGGGGGGAGGGGCCTCGTCGGCCGGGGCCGCGAGGGCCTGGGGGTCTGATGTCATCACCCAGCATTATCGCAGCCACACCGGGCGACTACACTTTCGTACCTGGGGTCTTTACCGGGCTATTCGACAAACCGCCGCCCAAGACGCGGCTCTTCAGGGATTCGGGCATGATTCTGGTCACCGGCGGTGCCGGCTTCATCGGCAGCAATTTTGTGCTGGACTGGCTGGCTGCCGGCGATGAACCGGTGCTCAATCTGGACGCCCTGACCTACGCGGGCAACCTGCGCAATCTGGAATCGCTGCAAGCCGATGCACGCCATGTCTTCGTGCGCGGCGATATCGGCGACCGCGCTCTGCTGGACAGCCTGCTGGCCCGCCATCGGCCCCGTGCCATCGTTCATTTCGCGGCCGAAAGCCATGTGGACCGCAGCATCCTCGGCCCGGGCGAGTTCATGCGTACCAATGTGCAGGGCACCTTCACGCTGCTGGAGGCTGCCCGAGCCTACTGGGCCACGCTGACGGCAGACGAGCGAAGCGCCTTCCGCTTCCACCATGTCAGCACTGACGAGGTGTACGGCAGCCTGGAGGCCGGCGCGCCCGCCTTCACCGAAGATCACCCCTACGAACCGAACAGCCCCTACTCGGCGAGCAAGGCGGCCAGCGACCACCTGGTGCGGGCCTGGCACCACACCTACGGCCTGCCGGTGGTCACCACCAACTGCTCGAACAACTACGGGCCGTATCACTTTCCGGAGAAGCTGATCCCGCTGACGATCGTCAACGCGCTGGCGGGCAAGGCCCTGCCGGTCTATGGCGACGGCCAGCAGATTCGCGATTGGTTATATGTAAGCGACCACTGCAGCGGCATCCGCACGGTGCTGGCTGGCGGCCGCTTGGGCGAGACCTACAACGTGGGCGGCTGGAACGAGCAGGCCAACATCGACATCGTGCGCTCGATATGCACCCTGCTCGACGACCTGCGCCCCGATCCCGCCGGGCCGTATGAGCGCCTGATCACGCACGTGGCCGACCGCCCCGGGCACGACCGCCGCTACGCCATCGACGCCCGCAAGATCGAACGAGAGCTGGGGTGGCGGCCGGCCGAAACCTTCCAGAGCGGCATCCGCAAGACCGTGCAGTGGTACCTGGACCATGCCGACTGGGTGGCCGAGGTGCAGAGCGGCGGCTACCTCGACTGGGTCGAGCAGAACTACGCCACGCGCCTACCTTGAGGCTGGTTAGAGGCCGACAGCCTCGCGCAACGCAGCGACGATTCGATCCTGCTGCACCTCGGAAAGGTCGGCACTCATCGGCAGGCTCATCACACGTGCGGCAGCAGCGTCGCTGAGTGGGCAATCGCCGGGCTCCGCGTAGGTCTGGTAGGCGACCTGACGGTGCAACGGTCGCGGGTAATGCACGGCGGTGGGAACACCCAGGGCTTGCAGCCGCTGCTGGACAGTGGTGCGATCATCGGCGAAGACGGTGTACTGGCCCCACACACAATCACGATCCGGGCGCACCGTCAGCAGGTCCAAGCCGCTGCCCGCCAGCAGTTCCTGGTAGCGGGCGCCGATATCGCGCCGACGCTGAAGCTCCCATTCGAAGCGCGTCAGCTTGGCCAGGATGACTGCACATTGAAGGGTGTCCATCCGCCCGCCGACGCCCACACGGGTGTGGGTGTAGCGCGCACTCTGGCCGTGTACGCGGATCTCGCGGCTCGCCTGGGCGATAGCATCGTTGTCGGTGAAGATCGCGCCGCCATCTCCGTAGCAGCCCAGCGGCTTGCTGGGGAAGAAGCTGGTGCAACCAATGGTGCTGAGCGCGCAACTGCGACGGCCTTGGTAGCTCGCACCAAAGCTCTGCGCCGCGTCCTCGATCACGGGAATGTTCCCATGCCGGGCCGCGATTGCGTTGATCTCGGCCATGTCGGAAACCTGGCCGTACAGGCTGACCGGCATGATGGCTCGCGTGCGCGGTGCGATGCGCGCCTCTATGGCGCGCGGATCGATGTTGCAGGTCGCCGGATCGATGTCCACGAACACCGGCACAGCACCCAGCAGCACGATGACCTCTGCCGTGGCCGCAAATGTGAACGGGCTGGTGATGACCTCGTCGCCAGGCTTCAGGTCGAGCGCCATCAACGAGATCAGCAACGCTTCGGTGCCGCTGGCCACCGTGATGCAATGCTTGGTGCCTGCAAACTCGGCCAGGCGCTGCTCGGATTCGGCCACTTCGGGGCCCATGATGTACTGGCCGTGGTCCAGCACCTTCTGGATACGCGCGTTGACCTCTTCGCGTAGCGCGCAGTACTGGCTCTTGAGGTCGATGAATTCGATCTTCGTCAGGCGGTCGGGGGCGTTCATGGCAGGGTGAGATTGGGTTGGGCAGGCCTCAGGCCTGTTGATTCGGCAGCAGGCGAAGGACGCGGCCTTCGAGCACGTAGCGTTCGCCGGTGTGCGGGCACACGGCCTCGGCCTGGCCTTGCAGCGGCAGCGCCAAGCGCTCGCCGAAGCGGCTCATCCACCCTACCTGGCGCGCCGGCACACCAACGAAGAGGGCGAAGTCGGGCACATCGCGGTTGACCACCGCGCCGGCGCCGATGAAGGCATGAGCACCCACCGTGTGCCCGCAGATGATCGTGCTGTTGGCGCCGAGCGTCGCCCCCCGACGTACGAGGGTCCGGCGGTACGCGTTCTTGCGTGCCACCGCCGAGCGCGGGTTGTGGACGTTGGTGAACACCATGCTGGGCCCGCAGAAGACGTCGTCCTCGAGCGTCACCGCATCGTAGACGGAGACGTTGTTCTGGATTTTGACGTTGTCGCCGATGACGACATCGTTGCCCACATAGACGTTTTGCCCGAGCGAGCAACGCGCGCCGATGCGCGCCTGTGGGCTCACGTGCACGAAGTGCCATACGCGCGTGCCAGCGCCAAGCTGCGCGCCCTCGTCCACGATGGCCGACGGGTGGATCACCACATCGCTGGCGATCATGGCGTCAGTATTCCAGCGGCAGGTTGATCCGCTTGCCGTCGCGGGCCGACAGGTACATCGCGATCAGCAACTCGAGCGACTTCAAGCCTTCGCGGCCATCCGTCTCCGGCTCGCATTCGCCTTGCAGCGTGCGGAGGACGTTGTCGTAGTACAGCGGGTGGCCAAAGCCGTAGACCGACGTGGTCTGGTAGCTTGCATCGGCGAGCTGTTCGTCCATCGGGTGCGGGCGATCAAACTCCCAATGCTGGATCTCGTTGACGGCGACCCCCCCGACGCGGACCGAACCCTTCTCACCCAGGATCGTGATCGAGCCTTCCAAGTTCTTCGGATAGGTCAGCATCGTGACGTTGATCGAGCCCATTGCGCCGTTGCGCCAGCGCAGCGCAGCCACACCAGTATCCTCGACCTCGATGTGGCGCTCGAGCGTGCCCGTGTAGGCCATCAGGCTCTCGACAGGGCCGATCAGCCAGTCCAGCAGGTCGACATAGTGGCTCGCCTGGTTCATGAATGCGCCCCCGTCGAACTCCCACGTGCCGCGCCAGGCGGCGGAGTCGTAGTACTCCTGCGGCCGAGTCCAGAACACGTTGACGTTGACCATGTAGATGCGGCCGAACCGGTCTTCGTCGATCGCCTGCTTCAACAACTGCAGCGTGCGATTGCGACGGTTCTGCTTGACGACGAACAGGCGCACCCCAGCCCGGTCACACATCCGCACCATTCGCAGCCCGTCGTTCCAGCGGGTCGCCATGGGCTTTTCCGTCATGACGTGCAGGCCCGCCTCGGCAGCCTCCTCCGCTTGGCGCGGATGCAGGCCGCTGGGGGTAGTCAGGACCACGCAATCGGCCTCATTCTTGACCGCCGCCAGCATGGCAGTCAGCGAGTCGAAGCCCCGGGCACCCGTTTGCTCGACGGCCTGGCGCAGCGCGGCCGGATTTGTGTCGCAGACGGCGACCAGTTCGGACCGATCAGCATGGCGCCTGATCGAATCCATGTGGTTCTTGGCGATGCGGCCGCATCCGACCAAGGCGAATCGGACCTTGCGGCCGACGACAGGGGGTTTGGTGGTGTGCATGGAACGAGGGATCAGGAATTTCGGGGAGACAGGCTCACAGGCGGGAGACGCTCAGACCTTTGGCCCGCAGGCCCTCGCAGTCGAGAACCGCCTTCACGTCGATGACCGCCGCGCCCGGCTGCACCAGGCCCGCGAAATCGCGCACCGGCAGCGCACGGTACTCGCGGTGGGCGACTGCCATCACCAGGGCATGCGCCCGCGGCAGCTGCTCCCAAGGAGTCAGGGCGACGCCGTATTCGTGCATGGCCTCCACCGGATCGGCTGAGGGATCGTGCACCACTACCTCGACACCATAGGCTTTCAGTTCGCTAATGATGTCTACCACCTTGCTGTTGCGCAGGTCCGCGCAGTCTTCCTTGAATGTCAGGCCCAGCACGGTCACCTTCGCGCCCTTGATGCTGCTGCCGGTGGCGATCATCTGCTTGACCGTCCTCTCGGCGATGTACTTACCCATGCCATCGTTGATCCGGCGCCCGGCCAGGATCACCTGCGGGTGGTAGCCCAGCTTCTCGGCCTTGTGCGTCAAGTAGTACGGGTCGACGCCAATGCAGTGCCCCCCGACCAGGCCCGGCTTGAACTTCAGGAGGTTCCACTTCGTGCCGGCGGCCTCGAGGACTTCCGTCGTATCGATGCCGACCTTGTCGAAAATGATCGCCAGCTCGTTCATC
>CAYJEC010000257.1:0-5211 GCA_964369025.1 uncultured Ideonella sp.
CGCTGGCACCGGCCCTGACCGGTGCGATGCTCGCGGCCCTGGTCTTCCAGACCGAGCGATGGCGCGAACGGGCCCGGCTGCCTGCCGCCGCCGCCGCCCGCCTCGCCGACCTGCAGACCCGCATCCGGCCACATTTCCTGTTCAACACGCTGAACACCGCGATCACCCTGGTGCAGCTCGACCCCAAGCGCGCGGAAGAGGTGCTGGAGGATCTGTCCGACCTGTTCCGCGCGGCGCTCGGCGCCCTGGAGCAGGCCACCACGCTGGGGGCCGAGATCGAACTCTCGCGCCGCTATCTGGCCATCGAGCAACTCCGGTTCGGCAGGCGGCTCGATGTCGAGTGGGATCTCGACCCCACAGCTGCCGCCGCCAGGCTGCCCCCGCTGGCATTGCAACCCCTGATCGAGAACGCGGTGCGACACGGGGTCGAGCCCGCCGACAAGGGCGGCACGATCGAGATCCGCACCCGGCGCCGGCGTGACCGCGTGCTGATCTCGGTCACCAACACCGTGGCGGGCGTTCCGTCCAAGCCTGGCCACGGCATTGGCATCGCCAGTGTCCGGGAACGGTTGAGGCTGATGCACGATCTGGATGCGGATTTCCGCAGCGGCTTGACCGAAGACGGGCGCTTCCGGGTCAGCATCGGGGTGCCCGCGTGACAAGGCTGCGCATTTTGATTGTCGATGACGAGCCCTTGGCGCGGCTGAGGCTGCGTGGCCTGCTTGCCGATTGCGTGCAGCCGGCAATCGCCGTTGTCGACGAGGCGGGCAGTGCGGCCGAGGCCTTGCATGCACTCGCGCGCCAACCGGTCGACGCGGTGCTGCTGGACATCCACATGCCCGGCATGGACGGCATGGCCCTGGCCCGCAAGCTGCGCGAGCAGGAGAACCCGCCGGCGGTGGTGCTGGTGACGGCCCATGCCGAGCATGCGCTCCAGGCCTTCGAGGTCGACGCGGTGGACTACCTCACCAAGCCAGTCCGCCGCGCTCGCCTGCAGGAGGCTCTGGCCCGGGTGGCGATGCGGCGCGGCATCGTCACGGTGGCCCCAGTGCCTGCGCCCCCAACCGAGCTGCCGACCCTCGTGGTCAGCGACCGTGGCCGGGTGTTGCGCATCCCGGTGGCCGACGTGGTGTACCTGCGTGCCGAGATGAAGTACGTGACGCTGTGCACCACGAAACACCGTTATGTGCTCGACGACGCGTTGACCGATCTGGAGCAGCGCCTCGGTGAGGCGGTGGTGCGCATCCACCGCAGTGCGGTGGTCGCCAAGGCGGCCGTCCGCGCATTGGAGCGCCGCGTGCTGCCCGGCCACGAGGCCGAGGAGGGCGGCGAGAGCTGGGCCGTGCTGCTGGAGCCCGGCGGCGAGTGGTTGCCGGTCTCGCGCCGGCAGTTGCCGCAGGTGCGGGAGGTGCTGACGCGTGCCGGTTGAACGGCCCGGCAGGCGCCTTGGGTGGGCGGTCTGTGCGGTGGCCCTGATGCTGGTGCTGCTCGTCCTGTGGACGGGCGCCCGGTTACCGGAAACGACTGCAACGGTCGATCCGCCCGGTTGGGCCCCTGCGGCACCGGCCCCTGTCGCCGCCGAGGCAAGCGCCCCGGTGGCCGGGCCGTCGGCCACGTCGCCACGCAGCGCCGGATCTGACATGCGCACCGTCGCGCCGCCAGCCGAATGCCCACCGGAGATTCGGGAACTGGTTGGGCGGCCCGCCGAGGCGATCGACAGTCTGATGCGCCGCATGAGGCCTCGGGCACTCGGGCATGCCGGTGAGGCCTTCAGGCGAGCGGCCGGGCCGTTCGAGCAAGCCATGAGCACACTGCTCAGCGCACGTGCGAGGAGCGAGTTCGGCGCGCTGTCGCCTGACGATTACCTGGGACTGGTCGCTGCCGCGTTGTCCACGTCGGATTGGCGGGTGACTGCATTGACGCTGCACCTGTGTGCCGTTGCAACGGCTGGCCAGGCGCCAGCGTGCGCCTCGTTGAACCCCTCCCGGTGGGCAGAACTGGACCCCGAGAACGCCCTGGCCTGGACCTCGGTGGCAGCGCGTGCCCTGGCTGCACAGGACGCCGCCGCCGCGGACCTGGCCATGAGTCGGGCCGCGCAGGCAAGGACCGCCCGGACGTTGTGGGGCGAGGTGATGCGGGTCGCACAAAGCCCTGCCCTCGCCGGCCTGCCCGCTGCCGAGAGGCAGGTCCTGGTCATGGCACTCATCGGCACGGCCAGTCAGGCTCAACTCAGCAGCGTGGTGGGGGCGTCCACGGCATGCTCGGTAGACGCCATCGGTGTGGGAGCGCGGCAGGCCGAGTGTGGTGCCATCGCCGAACTCCTGGTCGAACAGGCCGAGTCCCTGCTGGATCTGCAAATCGGCGTCGCCATCGCACGCCGTGCAGGCTGGGATGCCGGCCGGCTGGATGCCCTTGAGGCGGACTACATCGCGCTTTCCGAGGCTTTGGTGCAGGACTTCGACCTGAGCTTCGACAACTATGCCCGGCGCGACGAGGCACAGGCCTGCCAGCAATACATGAAGTTGGAAGCCGTGATGGCCCGCGTCGCGCGTGGCGACGAAGTCGCGCAGGCGCGGCGCGCGTTGGCGCGCATGCGCGCCGCGTCTGTGCCCGCGCGCTGAGCCGCCTTCAACCCGTGTTGCGCAAGCCCGCCGCGATGCCGTTGATCGACAGGTGGATGCCGCGTTGCAGGCGCTCGTTGGCCGGGTCGCCCTCGCGCCGCTTGCGGTAGCGCCGCATCAGCTCGACCTGCAGGTGGTTCAGCGGGTCGAGGTAGGGGAAGCGGTGCTCGATCGAGCGCGCCAGGGCAGGGTTGGATTGCAGGCGCTCGTCCTCGCCGGTGATCTGCGCCAGCGCACCGTGCGCCAGGTCCCACTCGGCGCGGATGGCGGCGAAGATGCGCTTGCCCAGGCGCTTGTCCTCCACCAGCTCCACGTAGCGCGACGCGATGCGCAGGTCGCTCTTTGCCAGCACCATGTCCAGGTTGGACAACAGGGTGCGGAAGAACGGCCACTGCTTGTGCATGCGCTGCAGCAACTCCAGCCGGGTCTGGCGGCTCTCACCCTCACCCAGGTAGGCCTCGACCGCGGAGCCGAAGCCGCACCAGCCGGGCAGGGCCACCCGGCACTGGCCCCATGAGAAGCCCCAGGGGATGGCGCGCAGATCCTCGATGGCCCGCGTGGCCTTGCGGGACGCAGGGCGCGAGCCGATGTTCAACTCGGCGATCTCGCGGATCGGTGTGGCGGAGAAGAAGTAGTCGGTGAAGCCTGGGGTGTCATAGACCAGGCGGCGGTAGGCCTCCATGCTGGCCTGGCTCAGCGCCTCCGCGGCCTCCAGGAAGGCCTTGGGAGCCGCCTTGGTGGGGTGCAACAGGCTGGCCTCCAGCGTCGCGGCAACCAGGGTCTCCAGGTTGCGCCGGCCGATCTCGGGGTGGGCGTACTTGGAAGCGATCACCTCACCCTGCTCGGTCAGGCGGATCTGGCCCTTCACCGTGCCCGGGGGCTGCGCCAGGATGGCCTGGTAACTAGGGCCGCCACCCCGGCCGACGGTGCCGCCGCGGCCGTGAAACAGGCGCAGGCGGATGCCGTGATCGGCCTCGAGCTGGTCGAACATGTCGACCAGCGCGATCTCGGCGCGGTAGAGCTCCCAGTTGCTGGTGAAGAAACCGCCATCCTTGTTGCTGTCCGAGTAGCCCAGCATCACGTCCTGCTCGCCGCCGCCGCGCGCCACCAGGGCGGCGATGCCGGGCAGGGCATAGAAGTCGCGCATGATGCCGCCCGCATGGCGCAGGTCGGCGATGGTCTCGAACAGCGGGCTGACGATCAGCGCGGCCTTGGCGCCGTCGCCCAGCGTGCCTTGCAGCAGGCCGGTTTCCTTCTGCAGCAGCAGCACCTCCAGCAGGTCGCTCACTGTTTCGGTGTGCGAGATGATGTAGTGGCGGATCGAGTCGCGGCCGTAGCGCACCAGGCTGTCGGCGGCGGCCTCGAAGATGGCCAGCTCGCCTTGCGCCAGCGCTGAATAGCCGGCACCACGCACCCGCAGCGAGCGGGCGTCGTCCAGCAGCCGCAACAGCACGGCCTGGCGCTCGGCCTCTGGCAGGGCAGCGTAGTCGGGCTCGATGCGGGCCACGCGCAGCAACTCGGCCACCACCAACTCGTGCTGGTCTGAGCTCTGCCGCAGGTCCACGGTGGCAAGGTGGAAGCCGAATACCTGGACGGCACGCTGCAGCGGCGCAAGGCGGGGTGCCACCAGGGCCTGCGCATGGTGGGAGTGCAGCGAGCGCTCGATCACTGAGAGGTCGGCCGCAAATTCATCGGCGCTGGCGTAGGGATCCTGCGGGGCCACCGCATGGCGCAGCGCCTCGGTGCCAGTCAAGGCGTGCAGCGTGGCAGCCAGGCGGGCATAAACGCCGATCAGCGCGCGGCGGTAGGGCTCGTCTTCGCGGTGCGGGTTGCGGTCCGGCGAGCGCTCGGCCAGGGCTTGCATCTCGGGCGTGACCGGGGCCAGCATCTGCGACATCGACAGCTCGGCCCCCAGCGTGTGCACCTCGGTCAGGTAGTGGCGAAGGGCGGTCTCGGCCTGACGTGACAGCGCGAGTTGGAGTGTCTCGGCCGTGACGTTGGGGTTGCCGTCGCGGTCGCCGCCGATCCAGTGGCCCATGCGGAAGAACGGCGGCACCGGCTGTCCTGGCAGGGCCTCCTCAATCTCGCGGTACATGCGCGGGATCTGCCGCAGGAAGGTGGCGTGGTAGTACGACAGCGCGTTCTCGATCTCGTCCGATACGCGCAGCTTGGCGGTGCGCAGCATGCGCGTCTGCCAAAGCTGAGTCACCCGGGCGCGGATCAACTCCTCGTTTTCGTGGCGGTCGCGTTCGGTGCGCAGTTCCTCGCGCTGGCCGATCAGCGCGGCCACACTGCGCTCGGCGTCCAGGATGCTGGTGCGCTGCACCTCGGTGGGGTGGGCGGTGAGCACCGGTGCGATGTAGGCGCGCTCCAGCAAGGCGGCAATGTCGGCTGCTCGGTGGTCCGCGCGCGCCAGGCGCTCGAAGCAGTGAGCCAGCGAGCCCTCCTGAAAGTGCCCCTCGGCCTCATGGTGCATTCGCCGGCGCACGTGCTGGCGGTCTTCTGCGATGTTGGCCAGGTGCGAGAAGTAGCTGAAGGCCCGGATCACGCTCACCGTCTGCTCGGCCGAGAGGTTCTTCAGCAGCCGGTC
>CAYJEC010000258.1:0-5161 GCA_964369025.1 uncultured Ideonella sp.
CCTGATTTTACGCGGTGGAAGCAGGCCGCGCCTCGCGCACAATGCCGCGCATGAACGAGCACAAGACCCTGCTTCTGGTCGACGGCAGCAGCTACCTGTACCGCGCCTACCATGCGATGCCCGACCTGCGCGGCCCCGAGGGGGTGCCCACTGGCGCGATCCACGGCATGGTGGCGATGATGAAGTGGCTGCGCAACGAGGTCGGCGCCGGCCATGCGGCTTGCGTCTTCGACGCCTCGGGCCCCACCTTCCGCGATGCCTGGTACCCGGAGTACAAGGCCCAACGCGCGCCGATGCCCGATGACCTGCGCCGCCAGATCGAACCGATACACGAGGTGGTGCGCCTGCTCGGCTGGCCGGTCCTGAGCGTGCCGGGCATCGAGGCTGACGACGCGATCGGCACATTGGCCCGCCTCGGTGCCGAGACGGGGCATCGGGTGGTGATCTCGACAGGCGACAAGGATCTGGCGCAACTGGTCAACGAGCAGGTCAGCCTGATCAACACCATGAGCAAGCCGCCCGAGCGGCTGGACATCGCGGGTGTCAAGGCCAAGTTCGGCGTGCCGCCGGACCGGATCATCGATTACCTGACCCTGATCGGCGACACGGTGGACAACGTGCCCGGCGTTGACAAGGTGGGCCCCAAGACGGCTGCCAGGTGGATCGCCGAATACGGCTCGCTCGATGGCGTGGTGGCGGCCGCCGGCCAGATCAAGGGCGTGGCCGGTGAGAACCTGCGCCAGGCACTGGACTGGCTGCCTCAGGGCCGCCGCCTGATCACGGTGGTAACCGACTGCGACCTGGCGGAGCACGTGCCGGGCTGGCCCGACCTGGCATCGCTGGCGCTGAAGGAAGTCGACGGCGAAGGCCTGCTGGCGTTCTATGAACGCTACGGCTTCAAGACATGGCGCAAGGAACTGGAGACCCGCCTGGTGGGCGCTGCAAAGGCCACACCGGGGCCGGTCGATGCGCCCGCTGCCGAGGTGCCCAAGCCAGCCGTGGCACTGGCGCGCGAATACGAGTGCGTCACGAGCTGGGATCGGCTCGACGCCTGGTTGGCCGCCTTGCGTACAGCGCCGCTGACCGCGCTGGATACCGAGACCGATTCGCTGGACCCGATGCGGGCCCGCATCGTCGGCCTGAGCTTTGCCACCGAGCCGGGCCGGGCCGCCTACGTGCCGTTGGCGCACGACTACCCGGGTGCCCCAGACCAGTTGCCGCTCGCCGAGGTACTGGCCCGCTGCCAGCCCTGGCTGGAGGATGCCGCCGCCGCCAAGGTGGGGCAGAACGTCAAGTACGACATGCATGTGTTGGCCAACCACGGCATCACAGTGCGTGGCTACCTCCACGACACCCTGCTGCAGAGCTATGTGCTGGAGGCCCACCGGCCCCACAGCCTGGAGAGCCTGGCCGACCGACACCTGGGCCGCAGCGGCCTCAGCTACGAGCAGCTGTGCGGCAAGGGGGCGAACCAGATCCCCTTTTCGCAGGTGGATGTGTCGCAGGCCACCACCTACAGCGGCGAGGACAGCGAGATGTGCCTGCAGGTGCACCAGACCCTGTGGCCGCAGGTGCAGGCCGAGGCGGGCCTGCGACGGGTCTACGAAAACATCGAGATGCCTGTGTCGGCCCTGCTGGCGCGAATCGAGCGCCATGGTGTGTTGATCGACGCCCAGGTGCTGGCGGCGCAAAGCCGCGAGTTGGCGGAACGCATGGTGGCCTTGGAGCGCGAGGCCTACGAGTTGGCGGGCCAACCCTTCAATCTCGGTTCACCCAAGCAGATTGGCGAGATCCTGTTCGGGCGCCTGGGACTGCCGGTGAAGAAGAAGACCGCCAGCGGCGCCCCGAGCACCGACGAAGAAGTGCTGCAGGAACTCGCGGCCGACTACCCGTTGCCTGCCAAGCTGCTGGAGCACCGCAGCCTCGCCAAGCTGAAGGGCACCTACACCGACAAGCTGCCCTTGATGGTCAATCCCGCCACCGGCCGGGTGCACACCAACTACGCGCAGGCGGTGGCGGTCACCGGGCGGCTGTCCAGCAACGATCCGAACCTTCAGAACATCCCCATCCGCACGCCCGAGGGCCGGCGTGTGCGCGAGGCCTTCATTGCGCCGCCGGGCCATCGGATTGTCAGCGCCGACTACTCGCAGATCGAGCTGCGCATCATGGCCCACATCAGCGGCGATCCGGGGCTCACCAAGGCCTTTGCCGAGGGAATGGATGTGCACCGCGCGACCGCCGGTGAGGTCTTTGGCATCGAGCCCGCCAGTGTCTCGCCCGAGCAGCGTCGCTACGCCAAGACCATCAACTTCGGCCTGATCTACGGCATGGGGGCATTCGGCCTGGCTCAGAGCCTGGGGATCGACCAGAAGGCGGCGCGCAACTACATCGACCGATACTTCGAGCGCTTCGCGGGCGTCAGGCGATATATGGAGGAGACGCGCCAGTCCGCGCGGCAGAGAGGTTATGTCGAGACCCTCTTCGGGCGCCGCATCTACCTGCCCGAGATCAACGGCGGCAACGGGCCGCGCAAGGCCGGCGCCGAGCGCCAGGCCATCAACGCGCCGATGCAAGGCACGGCGGCCGACCTGATCAAGCTGGCGATGATCGCGGTGCAGGGGGCGATCGACACCGAGGAGCGCGCCACCCGCATGGTGATGCAGGTGCATGACGAACTGGTGCTGGAGGTGCCCGAGGCCGAGTTGGCGTGGGCCAGGGAAGCCGTGCCGCGGCTCATGGCCGGTGTCGCATCCTTGAGCGTCCCGCTTCTTGCCGAGGTCGGTGTCGGTGCCAATTGGGACCAGGCCCACTGAGGTTTTCCCGGGGGCGAACTGGGCACCACCCTGGTGTTTTCCGGCCTGTCGGCGCCGGCCCGGTTCATGCATGATGAGTTGAACACTCACCATGGCCGCAGCCGTGTCAGACCCCTTCCAGATCCTTTGCCTGTGCGACCCGGCCCCCGACCTGATGACCTCGGCGTTCGGGCCCTTCGTGGTCCAGCCTTGTTCGAGCCTCGACGAACTGGCCAGTCAACTGCACAGCCACCCGCGTGACGCCATGTTGGTCGATCTGAGGCGGGTCGGTGGCGTCGAGCCATTGGTGCGCTGGTCCGGGTTGCCACGCGCCGTGCTGGAATCTGCGGTTGTCGTCGTCGGGCCGGAGCCCACGCCGGCAATGTGCCTGCGCCTGATACAGGCGGGCGTGCGCGACGTGCTGTCGAACCGCGAGGCCACGCCCGAGGCGCTGGGCCGCGTGCTGCGCCTGGCTGTCGAGCGCAAGCGCATCGACGATGTCGCGCGCCGCGCCTACAGCATCGATCTCACCACCGGCCTGCCGAACCACAACCAGTTGCTGGAGCACATGAACCATCTGCTGGCGCTGCGGGAACGCGAACCGGCTTCGATGGCGCTGATCGTGCTGCACCTCGATGGCTTTCGCGCGGTCGAGGCATCGTTGGGGGCAGAGGCGGCGAACGTGTTGCGCCGCAAGGCTGCAGTGCGCCTGCGTGCCTCGCTGCGGGCCAGCGATGTCGTGGCCTCTCTGGGGCCGGATATCTTCGCCGTGCTGCTCGCCTGGATCGACGCCGACGATGATGCCGAGCATGTTGCGCGCAAGCTGCTGCAGTCGGTGAACCAGCCGTTCAGCGTGGCCGGCCAGGATGTGCCTGTCGGCGCGCGGGTGGGGGTGAGCCAGTACCCCGCGCAGGGCAAGGATGCCCAGACACTGTTGCGGCATGCCGTGGGCCAGGCCTCCGGCGGCGGCATGGGCCGCCTGCTGGGCCAGGCCGCAGCGGCCAACGACGAAAAGTGAACTGGTGTCCCCGGCCTTGGGCGGCCCATCGCTCCCCTGAGCCGGGGCTCAGGCGTTGGCGAAGCCTTCGAGCACGTTGACCACGTTGACGCCGACCTCGGCCACCGCGTAGCCGCCTTCCATCGTGAAGACAGTAGGCAGGCCAGCGCCAGACAGGTCGCGGCCGATCTGCAGGTAATCAGCGCTGGTGAGCGTGAAGCGCGAGATCGGGTCGCCCTCGAACGTATCGACACCCAATGGAACGACCAGCGCGTCGGCGCCGAACCGGTGAGCCGCCTTCAGCGCCCCGGCCAGTGCGCTGCGCCAGGTGGCGAAATCGGTACCGGCCGGCAGCGGCAGGTTGAGGTTGAAGCCTTCACCAGCGCCATGGCCGCGCTCGTCGGCATGGCCCAGATAGAACGGGTACTCGGTGCGCGGGTCACCGTGAATGGAGACCGTCAGCACATCGGCCCGTTGCTCGAAGATCGTCTGGGTGCCGTTGCCGTGGTGGTAGTCGACATCGACGATGGCCACTCGATGGGCGCCGGCTTCGCGCAGGGCCTGGGCGGCCAGCGCAGCGTTGTTGAGGAAGCAATAGCCGCCGAAGAAATCCGGCCCGGCATGGTGGCCGGGCGGGCGGGTCAGGGCCATCGCGGCGCGCGGGCCACCGGCTGCTGCCACGGCGCGGGCAGCGTCGACGGCACAGGCCGCCCCGGCCATCGATGCGTCCCAGGTGCCGGCGGTCAGGGGTGAACCGCTGTCGAAGGAAAAAAGGCCCAGGCGCGCAGCAAAGTTGGCAGGCGTCACATCGTGTCGGAATCCCCGGACTGGCCACACCGAGGGCAGGGCATCCAGGTCAGCGTTCGACGGATCCAGCGCGACCCATTCATCCCACGCCCCGGCGAGGAAGTCCAGGTAGCGCGTTGCGTGGATGCGGCGGATCAGGGCCATGTCCGGCGGGCCCGGCTCGTGAATCGGCCCCTGGGGTCGACGAGCGAGTTCCGCCAACACATGCTCTAGCCGGGCGGGCGACTCGTGGCAGGGCACCAGCTTGCCGCGGAACATCTCATGCCGCCCTGCATGCCGGTGGTGCCGGGGGTTGTGGACGATGAGCACGGTGCGGTGGCCCTCAGCCTGGCCGCCCGCGCCACCACACGAACGCCCCCATCAGCAGGGCCGCTCCGGCAAGCAGCCAGGCCCAGGGCGGCTCGTCGGGCGCGGCCGGTTCGGCGGCTGCCGTCGACGCGGCGTGGTCTTCACTGAAAGGGTTCAGGGCGGTGTGGCCCGCCTCGGACGGTGGCCCTGCGGGCGGGGCCGCGGCGGCCGCGAGGCGCGGCGGGAGGCCGGAGAGCCCGGCGGTCTGCGGGCCGTC
>CAYJEC010000259.1:0-5149 GCA_964369025.1 uncultured Ideonella sp.
AGACGCGCTTGACATACAGCTTGACGCCGCCGCGCTTGTCGCGGTTCCACAGGTCGAACGGCGCCTTGGCCGGCACATAGAGCAGCTGGGTGTACTCGCTGCGGCCCTCGACCCGGTTGTGGGTGTAGGCCAGCGGCGGCTGGTTGTCGTAGCTGAGCTGCTGATAGAAGGCCTGGTACTCGGCGTCGGTGATGTCGCTCTTGGCGCGGGCCCACAGTGCCGCTGCCTTGTTGACGGTCTCCCACTCGTCCTTCTTGACCTGCTTGCTGGCCTCCTGGTCCCACTCTTCCTTCTGCATCAGGATGGGCAGCGAGATGTGGTCGGAGTACTTGGAGACGATGGACTTCAGCTTCCAGGTCGACAGGAACTCGGCCTCCTCGTCGCGCAGGTGCAGGATCACGTCGGTGCCGCGGGTGGCCTTGGTGATGGCCTCCAGCTCGAACTCGCCGGTGCCTTCCGAGCTCCAGCGCACGCCCTGCTCGGCGGGCAGGCCGGCGCGGCGGGTCTCCACCGTCATGCGGTCGGCGACGATGAATCCGGAGTAGAAGCCAACGCCGAACTGGCCGATCAGGTTGGCGTCCTTCTTCTGCTCGCCTTCGAGCTTGGCCATGAACTCCCGCGTGCCGCTCTTGGCGATGGTGCCGAGGTGGGCCGAAGCCTCCTCGGCGCTCATGCCGATGCCGTTGTCGCGGATGGTCAGCGTCTTGGCCTCAGCGTCGAACAGAACCCGCACTTCCAGGTTGGGAGCGTCTTCGTACAAGGCGGCGTTGTCCAGGGCTTCGAAGCGCAGCTTGTCGCAGGCGTCGGAGGCGTTCGAAACCAGCTCGCGCAGGAAGATCTCCTTGTTGGAGTACAGCGAGTGGGTGACGAGGTGCAGGATCTGCTTGACCTCGGCCTGGAAGGCATGGGTTTGCTTGCTCATGGGTGGTACAGGGTCTGGGGTTTCGACAGTCAGGCGGCGAGCGCCTTCGCGCCCACATTTGGGGGCTGCTGCAGCCCTTTCAAGAGGAAGGGCGGTTCCGGCTCAGGACGGTGGGCCGAGCCAGCGCCAGGCCGATGCATCTGCGGCCGCCCGTCCATCCCGCGCCAGCTTGATCAGGTGGGCGGTCAAGGAGCGCAATGCAATGCCGTGGCGCGCATCGGGCACGTCGCCGTAGACCACCGGCACCAGCGATTCGGCGCTGGCCTCCCCTGCGGCCTGGAGGGCGGCAGCCACCTTGGCCTCGCGCGCCAGTCGGTGAGCGATGAGCTTGCGCACCTCGGCGTGTGGCTCGGCCATCAGGAACCCGTGGCCGGGGGCCAACCATCGCAGGTCCAGCGACAACAGCCGCTCCAGCGAGGCCAGGTAGGTCGCCATCTCCCCATCCGGCGGGTTGATGACCACGGTCGAGCCCTGCATCACATGGTCGCCGGTGAACAGCAACTGTTCTTCCTCCAGCAGCCAACACAGGTGGTTGGAGGCGTGGCCCGGCGTGGCCACCGCGCGCAGCGTGGCGCCGTGGCCCAGCAAGAGGCGCTCGCCGTCCTCGGGCACCAGATCCGGGTGAAAGCCGGTGTCCTGCCACTCGGGGTGGGAGGCGACCCGGCCGACCGTCGGCGCACCGGTCAGCGCGCGCAGCCGGGCGACAGCGGGCGAGTGGTCCTTGTGGGTGTGGGTGACGACGATGCGCACCACGCGTCCGGGCGCGGCAGCAGCCAAAACCGCCTGCAGGTGGGCCTCGGTGTGGGCATCGTCCGGGCCGGGGTCGAGCACCGTCACCTCGTCACTGCCCGGGGCGCGCAGCAGATAGGTGTTGGTGCCGGGGCCGGTCATCACCGAGCCGTTGGCGCAGGTGACCCGGGTCACCCGCTCGGACAAGACCACCGGTCGCAGTGGTGGCAGCTCGAAGCAGACATCGCCGCGGCCCTCGGGATCCAGCCGGCCGATCTCGGCATAGGCCCATTCGCCAGGCAACACGGGGCGCGGCCGGCCGGCGGCGTCCCGCCCCACGCGCGGCATCATGCGCGGCGGCTGGCGGCGGCCCCGGGCCTCGGCCAGGCAGGCCTCGACGGTGGGAAAACGCGCCAGATCCTTCAGCGTCTCTCGGGTCACCGGCAGCAGTTTCAGCGCCCGCGCCTTGTCCAGTGCCTCGGCGGGCGTCAGCCAGGCGATCTCCACGGCTTCGCCTTCGTCGGCCACCGGCTCCTGCCCGGCGGGCGCCCGCGCGACGAAGAAGCGGGTGTCGAACCGCTTGGGCAGGCCGGGCGGTGTGAGCCAGTGGCTGTGGTACGCCAGTGCGCCGGCGTCCAGGCGCAGACCGTGGCGCTCGCACAGCGCGACGAAATCGGCCCCGGTGCGCAACGCTTGCAGTTCGGGCACGGCCGCCGCGGCATCGCCAGCCGAGGCCAGCAGCAGGTTGACCTCTTCGGCGCACTCGCGGATGGCGGCCACACTGTAGTCGAGCGCCCCGGTGGCCAGGCCAAGCCGCTCGTTGGCGGCGGCCGCGGTGTCGCCGTCGCATCGGCCGTGCAGGCTGCTGTCGACCGGATCGAGCACACCGCCCGGGAAGACCCAGACGCCGCTGCGCATGTCGCCATCACGTTCAGCGCGGCGCAGCATCAGCACCTGCATCGTGCCGTCCGCGCTGTCGCGCAACACGATGACGCTGGCGGCCTGGCGGGCGCCCATGGCGTCGGCGTCCGGGTGTGGGTGGGCGGTGGTCGTCGTCATCCCGGCATTGTCTGCCGTGCTGCCCCGTCTTTCAGCAGGGCGGCGATCTCGCTCTCTGTGTATCCGGCCTCGGCCAGCAGCTCGCGGGTGTGCTGGCCGATCTCCGGCGCCGGGCGCGGGGCCTCGGGCGCGCTGCGGCCGAAGCGAGGCGCCGGCGCCGGCTGCGGCACGCCGTCCACCGGCACGAACCCATGGCGTTGCACGGCCTGAGGATGCTCGCGTGCCTCGGCCAGTGTCAGGACCGGGGCCACACAGGCATCCGTGCCCTCCAGCAGGGCCGCCCACTCGTCGCGCGTCCGGGTGCGGAAGATCGCCGCCAACGCCTCGCGCATCTCGGGCCACAGGCGGCGGTCGTACTGGCGCTGCACGAATCGCGCATCCAGGCCGATGCGCCCGGCCAGGTCGGCAAAGAACTTGGGCTCCAGCGGGCCGATGGCCAGCCAACGGCTGTCCGCCGTTTCATAGGTGCCGTAGAACGGCGCGCCGCCGTCCAGCAGGTTGACGCTGCGCTGGTTGGCGTCCCAGCCACCGCCGGCCGCCAGGCCGTGGAACAGCGACATCAGCGAGGCCACGCCGTCGACCATTGCAGCGTCCACCACTTGCCCGCGCCCGGAGCGCTGGCGCTCGAACAACGCCGCCATCACGCCGAAGGCCAGGTAGAGCGCGCCGCCGCCGTAGTCGCCCACCAGGTTCAGCGGCGGCACCGGCCCACCGCCTGCCGGGCCGATGGCGTGGAGCGCGCCGGTGAGGGCGATGTAGTTGATGTCGTGGCCGGCGGCGTGGGCCAGCGGGCCAGTCTGGCCAAAGCCGGTCATGCGGCCGAAGACCAGGCCAGGGTTTCGCGCGTGGCAGTCCGCCGGGCCCAGGCCCAGCCGTTCGGCCACACCGGGGCGCCAGCCTTCGATCAGCACATCTGCCCGGTCGATCAGGCGCAGCGCGGCCTCGCGGCCTGCGCCCCCCTTCAGATCCAGCGCGATCGAGCGGCGGCTGCGTGCGGCGACATCGCTGCGCTTGTCCAGCGCCACGCCCAGGCCGCTGGGCTCCAGGCGGTCGATGCGAACCACATCCGCCCCCAGATCCGCCAACAGCATCGCGCACATCGGGCCCGGCCCGATGCTGGCCAGTTCGATCACCCGCAATCCGTGCAAAGGTCCCATGTTCAATGTTCCGGGCCGCCCAGGCGGCACAGGCCCGAGGGTGTTTGAATGTCGGCTTCGAGGTATGGCTGCGTGCCAACGGGCAGTGTTGCCACGCTGACCTCACCTGCCAGGCCCAAGCGCTCGAACCAGCGCTGCAACAGCGGGGCGTCGGGGCTGTGGGCGGTGAGGCGAACCAGCGTGCAACCCTGGTCCGGCAGGCGCGAGGCGGGGTGCACGCCCACCGGCCATTCGATCAGGGCGGGCGCCATGCCGCCGAAGGGCAGGCCGCCATCCGGGGTCAGCGTGATCAGCCATCGCAGGTCTCCGCGGGTCATTGTCTCCACCTCGCCCAGCACGGGGCGGACCTCACCGGCCAGCCCGCGCAGGTCAGTGGTACGCGCGACCCAGGTCGCCAAGCGCGCCGGGTCACCCTCTGGCAGGTGGTCCAGCCCGAACCAGCGGGGCCGGGCCGGAGCAGGTGCCGCCGGGTTCGGCGAAATGACCTCGAGGAAGCGGCTCTCGCCCAGACGCAGCAGCCGGTTGTGCGTGCCCATGCGCGGGTGCTCGCCGCCAGGCTGCAGCGGCACGCCCAGCCACCGCGACACCGCGTCGGCGCCAGCCGCCAGATCCGGGGCGACGAGGGTCAGATGGTCAAGTTGGCAAAGGGACATCGCAGGTTGTGGCAGCGGCGTTACAACGCACAAGGCTAGCATTGCCGGCATGAGCGACACCACGGCCGCGACACTGCGGATCCTGCCCCAGGGCTGGGCAGTGCCCGTGGAGCCCGGGCAAAGCCTGCTCGAAGCCGCCCAGGCAGCGGGCATTCGGCTGGCGCGTTCCTGCCGCAACGGCACCTGCCGCGCCTGCCTGTGCCGGCTGGCCTCAGGCACCGTGCGATACCGAATCGAATGGCCCGGCCTCTCTGCTGAAGAAAAGGCCGAAGGCTGGGTGCTTCCGTGCGTGGCCCTGGCTGCGGCCGACGTGGTGATCGACGCGCCGTTCGCTCAGGCATCATCAACAACCCCCAGAGGAGACACGATGTTCAAGGCACTGCTGCTGACCCAGGAGAACAAGACCACCACCGCCACGCTCACCGATTTGGACGACACCGCGCTGCCGCCGGGTGACGTGACCGTGCGGGTGGACTGTTCCAGCCTGAACTACAAGGACGCACTGGCCGTGACCGGCCGAGGCGCCATCGTGCGCACCTGGCCGATGGTGCCGGGCATCGACCTGTCAGGCTCGGTTGAAACCAGCACCCACCCCGACTGGCAGCCCGGCGACCGGGTGGTGGTGAACG
>CAYJEC010000260.1:0-5148 GCA_964369025.1 uncultured Ideonella sp.
ACCGGCGTGCCCTGGATCGGGAAGAATCGGATCAGGTGCTCGGGCGGCGGCAGCGGCGTGACCTCGCGGATGCGCAGGTCGTCTGTCTCGCTGGTGCGCTCGCTCAGCACCAGCCCGGTTCGGGCCGGGGCATCGGCGCTCGTGGTGGCTTTGGCGTTCATCGTCTGTTCTCCTGAGGCGGTGGGGGCCAAGTGGCACCGGCGAAAAAAAACCGCCGGGGCTTCCGGCGGTCTGTCGAGGGGTGTTCGCTGTGCTTTCAGGTGCGTGCGATGGCCTCTCCAGCCGCCGATCGGGGCGAGAACCAAAAGTACGCAAAGAAAAATCGCGGGGTACGCATCACGGCGGGAATCTACCACAGCCCGCGACGGGCTCGGCGCAGCCGCTCGCGCCCACTGTTCCTGTCGGCAGACGGCCGGCCAACTTGAGCCGGTGATGAGGGCCGGGCCCTGACAAATCCCGTTCAAGTGCCTCTGCGGGCACGCCGAAACAGCTCGCATGCGTGGCCTCCATTGGGCCGCGTGACAGCGAACGGGGTCGGCCATGCAGGCAATCGTGTACAACGGGCAAGGTTCTTCAGCCATCCACCGGGGGGCCACCTTGGCGTCACTCTTGGCAGCAGCCCTGCTCGCCGCCGCCTGCGGGGGCGGTGGAGGTGGAGCCGATTCGAACCCGCCCACAGGTGGCGGCGAACAGCCGCAGGACACCGGTGGCAGCACCGGCCCGACGCCACACTCTGGCCCGGACGCCCTGTACTTCCGCCCGACCGCCTCACTCGCCGCCGAGGGCGCCATCGACAAGGTGTCCGGCGGCAACGGCCTGTTTGCCGCCTGGAACCCGAGGGATCCCAAGACCGCGCTCAAGCCCGGCATGAAGGTGATGTTCTTCGGCGCTGCCACGGGTTGTGCCACCGGCACCCAGGGGCCGCTGACCCGCCTGACCGACCAGAGTCTGGAAACGCTCGCGAGCCTGACCCTGCTGCCTGCCAGCGCCACACCGGCTGCATTGCGGTGGACACCCGCCGGCGACGCCGAGGGCTGTGATGCCCATGCCCGGACCCAGGCGGGCGCGTCGGCGGTCTACCTGAATGCCGACGACAGCGCTGGGGCGGTCGGCATGCTCACGACATCGGGCCGGCAGGACGACGGTTCGGCCCCGTTCTTCGGCCCCTATGGAACAAACGGCCAGAACGGCTCGGGCGCCAACGCCCACATCACGGGCACATTCGTCAACTTCCGCCAGGCTTGGTCGTCCGCCGACCCGTTGCACCCTTGGGTTGGCGATGCGCTCGCACGCGTCCGGAGCGTGCAGAGCATGGGCGCGGTTCAACTGGACACAGTGGGCGGCGTGGCCGTCCAGGCCAAGCAGCAGATGATGGCCACCTTCCTGAACCGGGACTGCATGAACGAACTGACGGGCAAGCCCTGCCAGATTCAGTATCTGTTCAACACCGCGATAGCCCGCTCGGGCGTCACCGACTGGTCCGCGGTCAGCTGGTTCCAGAATGGCGGGGTCTGGTTCGACGCCGCGCAAGGCGGAATCCCCATCGTCGACGGCCCCATCTTTGCCTCCGGCAAGACCACCGCGGACGCCAAGTCCAAACTGCCGCTGTTCGTCTCGCAAGGTTCGGCGACGCAGCACCAGGCATTTTCCGGCCGCACGTTCGACGTGACGATCAGCTTCGAGCAACTGCGCAACGTGCTGCGCATCACCACGGCACGCATGGCGCAGACCGAGCTGGGCTCGGTCACCGATGAGCAGATTGCAGCGGCCTGGGGAAGCCGGTGGAACGACCGCAACGCGTGGGTGCTGTTGTCGGGCCACGTTGGCCAGGAGGTCTACAACCCCAACGGCGAACGCAAGGTCCAGATTGGCGGCGGATTCCGCAGCCTCTACGTCGGGCCGCAGTGAGCCGGTGCAGTGCGCGCCGGCCACGCTAGGATGTGCGCATGGCCATCCTGACTGAACAGCCGCTGCTGGAACCACTGCTCCGCCTGATGGGGCTGCCGCCCTCGCTGGTGCGCTATGCCCCGGAGTCCCTGAAGAAGCCGCTCCGCACGGTGATGCTGCGTGACACGCCGATGGCCAAGGGAGTGAACGCCAGCTTCGACGACACGTGCCACGTGACGTTTGTCGACGGCGAGATGGAGCGGCTGACCAACGTCAAGATCGCCCTGCCCGGGGGCAAGCAGCAGTACAGCCAGATTCACCTGGCGATCCTGAGCACGGCCGGGCAGATCATCGTGCTGCTCGGTGGCGACAAGCAAAGCCTGTTCTTGGGTGCTGGCTGCGGCGTCCGGGCCAACTTTCATCTGGCCAGCCAGCCGGTGGTGTTCATTGGCGACGGCACGACGATCGCCCCGTCGAAGTTCTTCGTCTCGAACGCCGAGCTGACCATTGGCTCCGACTGCCAGATCCAGGAAGACGTGCTCGTCGAATGCAACCACCAGCACCAGCTGCACGACCTGGCCGAAGGCGAGCCGATGCACCCGCTGCGCTCCGTTGTGAACATCGGCAGGCATGTCTGGATCGGCCGCCGGGCGATGTTGTTGCCGGGCGTGAAGGTGGGCGAAGGCGCGGTGATCCAGGCGGGCTCGGTGGTGTCCGACCGCGTGGCGGCAAACACCCTGGTCGGCGGCGCGCCGGCCACCTGCCTGGGTGAGCAGGTGGCCTGGACCCGCCAGTACGGCAAGTCGCCCGAGCCGGCCGCCGCTTCCAAGGCCTGAGGCCGCCGGGCTCGGCACCCCCTAACTTGAGGGGCCGGCTTCCGCGAGGAGCCCAGTCTGGCCTAACATTCGCGGTCCCGCGCCTCGCTGCGTGGGGGATGCCGTATGACCTCCATGCACGACCAGCCCCAGCCACTGGGGGATCTGCTACGCACGATGCCCTTGCCGGTGTCGCTGAAGCGCCACGCCCCACTTTCCCTGGGCCGGCGGATGTACAGCGTGCGCCTGGGTGACACCGCGCTGGCCGCCGGGCTGGGTGCCACCTTCGACGACACCTGCCTGTTGACCGTGGCAGAGGACATGGACCCGGATCAGGTCCCGTTGAAGCTGTCGGTGCAGGGCCCGAAGAAGCGCTTCACCGGCTTGCACCTCACCGCGTTGAGCACCAAGGGCCAGTGCAACCTGCTGCTGGGGGATGACCACCTCAAGGTGTTCATCGGCACCGAATGCAACATCCGCGCGGGCTTTCACCTGTTCCGCCAGTCCTCGGTCTTCATCGGTGACCGGACGACCATCGGGCAGTCGCGCCTGCAGGTCAGCAATGCCGATCTGGTGATCGGCGAGGATTGCCAGATCATCGAAGACTGCGTCCTGCAGTGCAATGACCCGCATCCCTTCATCGACCTCAGCAACGGCGAGCTCATCAACGGCGAGCGCCGCCGCATGTACCTGGGCCGCCACGTGCTGGTGCACCGGCGCTGCCTGTTGATGCCAGGCGTGCGCATCGGCGATGGCGCGATCATCCAGGCCGGCGCCCTGGTGACGCATGACGTGCAGCCCAACACCCTGGTGGGCGGCTCGCCGGCAGTGACCCTGCGTGAGCAGGTGGGCTGGGAGCGCGATTTCGCCAAGACCGCCAACCGGCCCCGCGCCAAGCCCGCCGACCTCAGCTAGGTTGAGGCGCCCGCGGCGGGCTGGTCCACGTAGTGCTGCTTGAACAGCGACATGATGTGGGCCACCAGATCAGGGCTCACGTGGCGGTAGTCCCACGCCCAGGAGGCCTTCGGGTCCGCGTAGCTGACCAGCTCGTAGCTGGGAAAGTAGTCCACGTTGTCGTGCATCGCGGCGAACTCCTGCGCCACCGCCCTCAGCATCGACTTGGAGTAGGTGTTGGTGGCGACCACATCCTGCGCCAGGAAGCTGCGCTCCAGCGGCACGGGTGACACCGTGATGACGATCTTGAAGTCGCCGCCGTGCACGCTCTCCAGGGTGCGGTGCAGGTCCTCCAGGGCGGTGCGGTGCTGCTCGAACCGAGTCAGGTGGACCGACAACTGCTCGCCGAACGCCGCCAGCACACGCGGGCCTGGCGTGTTGTTCAGGTAACGGCCAGCGGCCTCGTCGAACCAGCACTCGGCCATGCCCAAGGTCAGCACGTAGAGCTTGCAGCGGCGAGCCAGCGGCCCCAGGTGGCCCCGGACCTGGGCGCGGCGGGCCAGCGTGGTGGCCAGGTCGGCCTGCTTGAGCGACTGCGTGTAGTGCAGGTCGGCCGCGCTGCCGCGGTCCAGCGCATAGGTGAGCAGACCAGCCTCGATCTCGGGCGCCATGCCCAGCAGGTGCCGGAACTCGTCCAGCATCGACATGCTGTTGTACCGGTTCAGGTACGCACGCGGGCGGGCTCCGGGGTTGGCGGGAGCGCCATCGGCCAACGGCGGGCGCGAGAACAGCGCATCGCAATGCGTCGGCACGTCGAACTGCAGTTCGACCAGGGCGTCCTCGACTTCGCGTGCGAAACAGGATCCCACGGCGAACACCGATTCGGCACGGCTGACCTGGAACTTGGGAACGATGCGCAGATCAGGCGCCGCCGACCAGATGCGGTGGCAGGCCAGGTCTCGGTCGGCCTGGTTGGCGGCGTAGGCGCGGGCCGCCCACACACTGTGCGGGTTGGTCTTGTGGGCTTCGCGCGCCGAGGCGGCTGTCACGCTGGCCAGTGGCGGTGTGGGCCCGGTGCGCGGCGGCACCGCTTCGGCGGCGCTGTCGCCGCGCCAGCGCTGGAGCAGTGACTTCACCACCTCAGGCGGTGCCGCCGACGGTGATGCCGTCGATGCGCAGCGTCGGCTGGCCGACGCCCACCGGCACGCTCTGGCCGTCCTTGCCGCAGGTGCCCACCCCGGTGTCGAGTTGCAGGTCGTTGCCGATCATGCTGACGCGGGTCATGGCCTGCGGTCCGTTGCCGATCAGAGTGGCGCCCTTGACCGGATAGAGCACCTTGCCGTTCTCGACCCAGAAAGCCTCCGAGGCCGAGAAGACGAACTTGCCGCTGGTGATGTCGACCTGGCCGCCGCCGAAATTGGTGGCGTACAGTCCGCGCTTGATGCTGGCGACGATCTCTTCCTTGGTCTTGTCACCACCCAGCATGTAGGTGTTGGTCATGCGCGGCATGGGCACCGCCGCGTAGCTCTCGCGGCGGCCGTTGCCCGTGGGC
>CAYJEC010000261.1:0-5143 GCA_964369025.1 uncultured Ideonella sp.
GTCAGCGTGGTCGAGATGTTGGATAGCTTCAAAGCCTTCTAGAGCGGCGTGTGTCATGACGAGGGTTGTCCTCAGTCTCGCGGGAGGTGCTGACGAGCAGTCTATCTGTGGTTATATACAGCACCAAATGGATTTTGTCGGGGCATCTTTGCAGATCCCTGCCCTCCTCGGCTGTTTGAGGCCGGAGGTCACGGCGTGCGCAGCACGAGGGTTTCAGCGTCGCGGAGCTCGAAGAACGTATCGGGGCTCTCAAGCTTCGGCCAGCACACGCGCGGCTGAGCGGCGACCTGGTCCTGTCTGGCGAGGCGCTTGCGCCACCTGTCAGCCCGCTCCGGTGGCAGCGGCCGGTCATCCGCCGTGACCATCGGTGCTGTGTTGTCTGTCCAGAACAAGGCAATCTTGGTGACGCCTGAGGCGTCGTAGCAAAGCTGGCCCCCGTCCCGCACGGCACGAACCTCGATCACGAGCTTGAGGCGCTCCCCAGGCCCGAGGTCGTGCACACCAACCTGGCGAAGCAGCGCCTCGGTGTCGCTGAGCTGGTCGACTGTCCGCACAGCCACACAGCTCCGCTCTGTCGCGTCGAAGGCCGAACACCAGACTCCCGCTGCAGCCCTGCCCTGCCCGTCCTGTGCGTTCGCAGCTCCAGGTCCAGCTGAGACAGCCAGGCTGTACGCCACGGCTGTGAGTGTTTTCTTCATGGAGAGCGCCACCAAAGCTCCTTGAAGCCCTCATCGGGCCTTAAATATCCCGGCGGTTCGGGGGCAGCGCCCCCGCTCCACTGTCTAGCTTTCGCGCCGTAGGCGCTATTCATGCCGGTTGCGTAGCCGAAGGCGAAGCGACAGGCTTTTCCTCGGCCGTGAGGCCGACACTTGTCCCTTCTTCCCTCTCAAGCACGGCATCCGATGCACAAGTGCTCTTCCCTTCTTTTTGATTAGAGAAGGATTAAAGAAAGATTAGCTGTTTCGAGGGACTGTTGTAAGTTGTTGATCTGTAAGCGCTTTTCGAGGCGATTGTCCGCTGCGCGGTGCATCGTATGCCGTGAGGCGTGTGCATCGAATGCCGTGGCTTCGCTGCATCGCCTGCCGTGCCCTGTGCACCGCGTGCCGTGCCTCTGTGCATCGACTGCCGTACTGCGGTGCATCGGATGCCGTGCCAGGCCCGCCCTGCCCTGCTGAAATGTGGATAAGTCGGGCGTTTTCCGTGTGCATCGGATGCCGTGCCTCAGCCTCGTTTGATGGCGGGCGCGGCACGACGGACATCGACCAGCCCTCCCCTGATCTCGAACGACGCAAGGAAGCCCACTGCGACGAGCTGGTCGAGCGCGGTACGCACCTGGCGCTTGAAGCTGGCCGCCTGCTTGTTGCGGCTGCCTGTATAGGCCTGGAGCGTCTCCAGCTTCACCGCGAAGGGTTCGCGGTGGCTGCTGTAGAACGCATGCAGCGCCTGAGCGAGTGGCTGGCCACGCAGCTCCTGGCGTTGCTTCCAGTCAAGTGCGGTCCACTGGTTTTCGCCGAACAGCTTGATGATCCCTTTGTTCAGCTCGATCCCGTAGTGCCGCGTCACCTCGTCCTTCGCGCCGGATTTGATGAGAGGCCCGAAGTACGTCTTGCCCTCGTGCTTCACCTCGACCGCGCAGGCCGTCAGGCGTAGCAGCGTCGAGTGCAGTTGCTTGTGCTGGCTGTTGCCGGTAGGCATCCCCATTGCTTTCAGCAGCCCGTGCGCCGTAAAGCTCGCCACGGTGCCGAGGGGCTGCTCCCGCGCTAGGTGCACGATGGTTTCCCAGACATCGAGGTCGGCTTGGTTGAGCTGTTCGCCGGTGTACCTGACTTCGATCCCGTCTTGGCTGGCCAGGACGGTCTCTTTCAGAAACAGGCGATCCTTGCTCTGGATCGCCGCGAAGAGCGCCGAGCGGATGAAGCTGTTCGGCGCGCCGCGCTTCGGCTCCGGCCACAGTGGGAGCTGAACGACAGCGGTTTGCTCCCGCTCGATCACGCTCTTCCGCATGCGGTCGAGCTTGACCTCGATGCTCTCGCTTCTCTTGGTCATCGCTCCCCTGCCCTGCCCTGCGTGTCTCGGCGACTAAGCATGCTTGCCGTCTTTCATGTAAGCATGAAAGCATGCAAGCATGAAATCGCTGATGGTCTGATCGCTTTGCGCAGCCGCAATCTTGATGGCGCGGGCGTCATCGCGCGGGATGCGTACCTGCAACGGAACCTGATCTGCCTTCGGCTCTGGTTCCGCCTTGGCAACCTTGGCCACAGCACCACGCGGGGGCGTAGCGGCCTTCGGCGTGATCTGCGGAGCTCTGAGCGTGTCGGGTGTGAGTGCGAGTGCTTTAGCCATGTTTCACCTTCTTGCTGGCAGCCTGCATGTTTGCATGCAAGCATGATTTTATGTTCTTCCACAAAGCGGCCGTTTCGAGCGCGGCCGGGCCTTTAATCGTCAGCTCGATCGCCGTGCGTCCGTCCGTCATCGCGGCTGCGTAGGGCACCCGGTCGGCAATGAACGTCTCAGCGACAGGGCCGTGATGCGACAGCGCGGCGGCCGCCTGGCCGGTGATGCTGGCGTTTCCTTTGGCCTGGGTGAGCACGAACAGAAACGGGATGCCGGCTTCCTTGAGCAAACCGACGGTTGCTGAAGCGGCCCACAGGTCCGACGGACTCGGCCGGATTGGCACGAGCACGAGGTCGGCGAGCCGGAAGAGGGCGACGTTCTCGTCAGCGCGCGTCGGCGCGGTGTCGATGAAGCAGTAAGCCGCCTTGTGTTGCTGCAGCTGTCTGAGGCCTGCGGCGATGTCGGCGAGGGCGACTTCGGCACGTTGCGGGGCTTCGGCTTCGCGCTTCTCGTGCCAGGTGCTGAGGGTTCCCTGCGGATCGGTGTCGATGACGAAAACCGGGCCGTCGCCTGATCGCTCCGCCTGTACAGCCAGATGCGCGCAAAGCGTCGTCTTGCCGCTGCCGCCTTTCTGGGAGTTGATTACGATGGTCTGCATGCTTGCATGCTCCTATGCTTTGAGCGAATCATGATTGCATGCAAGCATGACACAAGCGGGGAGGGTGTCAAGGCAGGGCGTGCGCTATCGTGAAGGGCTCCCAAGCAGGGCAGGGCACCGCGATGGCAACGCGCTACTTCCTCTCGTTTCTCGGCACGACTGCCCCGCAGCAGCCTATCGACCCGGCGACCTTCGCGGTCGTGGTCCGCTATGAGCTGCTGGAGCCGGAAGACGATGAACCGCTGCCGTGGTGGACGGCGACCAACGAAAACGGCCGGGGGACGGTTGTTGACTCGCTGTCTGCCGTCTACGGCGGTGAGAGCCTGGAGGGTGTCGTCACCCGGTTGGCCGGAGCGGGCTTCAAGAAGGTTTCGGTCGACATGGCCTCCGTGCCCATCGAGGAACGGCCTGCGCCTAGCGACGACGGTCCGCTGCCTTTCTAGGCTTTCATGTTTGCATGCTTGCATGCAAACATGAATTGGCAGCTTCTTGACAGGAGAAATCCTGAAGGCGTATCTCTGCCCTATGGACCTCGACCGTTCCCACTACGAAAACCAACGCGCCGGCCTCGAATTTCAGGCCGCGGTGGCATCTGGACCGATGAAAGACTTCCTCGTCCAGCAAATCGAATGGGCTGACCAGCTGGAACGGCAGCGGCTCAGCCGCCTGGCTTTGCAGGGAGTGTTTTTGTATATGGCCACGCCACCCACTTACAAACCCCAGCCCACCATCACCCTGACTCAGGTCTTCATCATCGGTGCCGCCGCGACCCGCTTGGCCCTCGATCGGCTCCCTCATGGGCACTCAGTAGCAGCAGGGCCCTGGGCGCACCCCTAAGGGCTACCGCTTCAGAGGGGAGCCATCAGTCCCAAGACTCTGGCAATAGCTCCGTAAGCCTCCAGGACGGCCGCTGAGCGCCTTGTTGGGTCAGAGATGCCCAAGGACTGCCAGAACCTCGCAAAAGCCTCTCTACGGGACGCTATGCCGATCAGAAAGGCTAGGGCGGCCTTCACCTCGGGTGTCCGCATGTCTTCATCGGCGCACCGCAGGGCTGCATCGCGCAGCACGGCGAGCGCGTCGCGGCCGCCAAAGGCGTCCGCTGTCGCGTCGGACCAATGGCCGAAGTACTTCACGCCTTGATAGGGTTTGGAGAACATACCGGGAACAAGACCAAATTGGCGGCCGGGAGTCAAGGACTTCGCGCAAAGGCCCGGCACGCCTTACCCTTGCAGCATGCTGTTCCTCCCGCGTGGGTCCTTTCAGGGTAATCAGGATGTGTCGTTGTCGACCGCTGCCTGGGAAACCCCCCAGGGCGTCGAGCGCCTGGCCTACGTGGGCGGGCCCGCGCTCTTCTTGGGGGCCATCCCGTACAGCGAAACCTGGCCGCTGCTGGCCGAGATCAACGCACGCATCAACGGGGTGGCTGCGCACATTGAAGCGCCGGACCCGGCCAGCAACCGGGCGCGGTTCCCGCCGGCGACGCGGGCCGCCATCGTCAAGGACCTGGATGCCATCTGGCAGGCCGCACAGACAGCTGACTGTCTGCCCCTCGGGGTCGACGATGACCGGCACTTCGTGACGATCGCCGGTGCGCGGTCGGGCAAGGGCCGCAGCGCGATCATTCCGAACCTGTGCCTGTATCCGGGCTCGGTCGTCGTGCTCGATCCCAAGGGAGAGAACGCGAGCCTGACGGCCGCCAGGCGAGGGCAGGGCGATGCGTGGGCGCAGGGGCTGGGGCAGGCGGTCTACGTCCTCGACCCGTTCGGCGTGGCCAAGGTGCCGGACGAGCTGCGCGCCAGTCTGAATCCGCTCGCGCTGCTTGATCCCGCGTCGCCGCTGGTCGTCGACGATGCCGCGCTGCTGGCCGAAGGCCTCATTCCTCCGGGGGACCGCAGCGACGATCACTGGACCGAAACGGCGCGCAACATCGTCAAGGGCATCGTGCTGCACCTCATCAGCACGCGCCAGAACGCAACGCTGTTCGATCTGCGCAGGGCGCTGACCATCGGCGACAAGCCTGGTTTCGCCGAGGCAGTTCGCCGGCGCAAGGAGGCCGAGGCGGAGCTGAAGCAAGCCCAGGCCGATGATCCCGACTTCGAGCGCGACCTCGACGAGGAGGGCCTACTGCCGGCTGGCGTGCGCGATGCCTTC
>CAYJEC010000262.1:0-5136 GCA_964369025.1 uncultured Ideonella sp.
GTGGCGCCGGCTCTCGTTTTCAATTGCCAGGATGTCTTGTACTTTCGGGAGGTCAGGGCGGCGGTAGGCAGCCCGCAGCGCAACCTTGGCGGCGTGAATCAAGCTGGGGTCATCGTCAAAGAAGCGGCTCAGCCGCTCATGGCCAGAGTCCCCGTCCGCCTCAATGAGTCGTCCCTTCCATACCATGGCCAGTTGGTGGAGCAGGCCGACGGGGGCCTCGCCGGCTTGAAGTGAGGCAAGGTTCTGGCGATAGGGCTCAATCCAGGACGACCTGCGATTCTCGAACCGTTGTTGGCCCAATCTCATTTGCTCTCGGGATTGCCTGTGGACCTCGATAGAGGGCAGATCGCACACGAACAACTCTTTCTGCCAGTCCAGAACATCCGGTTCTCGCCTAGAGGTCTCTTGGCACCAGCGGTCAATTTGATCGATGTCCAGGCCGTTGGCCGCGGTTTCATTGACCAGGCAACTGATGGACATGCTGAGTGCATGCTTCAGCAAGATCGGATGCTGCCATTCGCGTGCCTGATCGAGGTACCACTGGCCCAGATCTGCAGGCGGTGGCGCTTGCAGAAACCGATAGTGGAGATGGTTCAGATGGTCTTGTGCCCTCTGGCTATCGCCCAACGGGGTTTGTTCCAGCAGGTAAGCCAGCATGGCTTTGTAGGTCTCTGGTCGATCAGCAAGCCATCCTCGGATCGCAGGGAGTTCTTCGTCATGCTGCCAACTCCACAAGACGTATCCTTGCCGATTGAGCGCAAGTGAGAGCCAGTTGCACAGTTGTGCCGCACTGGCGTTGTCTCCATGAACTTGAAGCAAGCGCAGTAGTAGATGGGGTGAACCTTCGTCTCGCTCCACGCCGTCTTCAATGAAGCGGGGATCGTGCTTCAGGAGCGTTTCGGCCGCCTCTGGCAGCAGATGGTCGGGTGTGTCCCTGGCAACCTTTCGGCCCCAGAGGAAGTGCCAACTCCGCGGGTTCTCGCGTTCCCGTGAAGGAACATAGCGCAGGGCCACTGCCAAGCTGATCCTCTCCGGATAGAGTTCCTTGAGCAGGTACTCGATCAGTTTGTCTGGCCTGGGCAACTCCTGGTCCAACCGCTCCAACTGCTGCCGCGCCGCCTCAGCGGCAGGTTCGCTGGCCAGCCAGGTCGCCAAGGCAAGCTCTCTCAGGTCTGCGGGCAACTGGGTGCCGTGCGCGATCTGCAGAACGGCCGGTTCCAGCCCGACCAAGCTGCGTGCACCCCAAAGCGTTTCGAGGACGACGCTCAACAGTGCCAGATGAGCCGGGTCGCGAGCCGGTGACGCCATGAGCTCCCCGAAGTAGCCAGCCATGGCCTTTCCGGCCAGGGCAGGACTCGGCCGTTGATGCCACTGGCCCATTCGGAAGTGAGTCGACTGTCGAGCCTCTCGTGCCAAGCACTCAAACACCTGTTGTTTCTGAAATGTCGAGAACGACTTGGCATCGCCGTACAAGGCGACACCCAGCGGGTCTGCTTCGATCAACTGTTCGCACTCAGAGGGGCGCCAGGTTGCCAGCCAGGCGTTCAGGCCACGAAGCGACGACACCACGCGTCCGTCTATGCTTGTCAATGCCAGGACGCGTCGAACTGACAAGCCATCATTCATACGGTTGGCCAAGTGGCGCGCGGCGAGGTACTCGGCAACCGTGCGGTGCACAGGTTCCAGTTCCTTGACCGCTCCTGGGCGCGCGGAGAACAGCCGGCTGCTGAGTGCGGCGTTGGTGGCTTCTGGAGAGGCGATCAAACTGACCGGGAGGCTAGACCGCGCCACGACATCTCGGGCGTGGGGGCCGCCACCCAGACCGATGGCGCCGTGTGTGCTGAGCAGTAGTGCCGCGCACAGGGCTGCAGCAGCGTCGAGTACGGTTTCGTCCGACAGATGCTGGCGACTGGAATGCTCAAGGTGTATGTCGTTGGCTTCCCTGGCCAATTGAGCGCAGGCAAGCCTGTATACGTCGGCCTTGGAAGCCGGCCAACCGCCCTGCCGTTTGGCCTTGATCAACAGCGTGGTTGTTTGTGGGTTGGTAAGTAGGGCTTCGAGGCCGTGTGAACGGGCTAGGCTGATGAAGGATTGCGGATCGGGCTCACCACAAGCGCCTATCAACTGTTCCAGCTCGTGCGCCTCGAACGGCATCAGGTAGGCGACCCTCAAGCTGCTGTCGCCTGGCAAAAGAGATTCGAAGCTGGCCCGATCTGTCTTGTCGAACCAGTCCGCCTCGCGGCAGGACAGGCGAAAGCGCTGAATGCCTTGCTCTCGCAAGCGCTTGAGCAGCGAGGCGATCGGTGTGAAGCGGTCGCCGCCACCGACACGCACTTCGTCCAACGCGTCAATGAACGGGATGCAATCGTTGGGTAGATCACCGCCCTGGAGGAGCACCAGCGCGCGCACGTACTTGCCATACGGGGTGTGGTCTGCTTCGTGCTCCAGTGCGCGGCTCTTGCCCGCGCCAGGATCCCCCAGGAGTACGTATGCGGCCGATTCGCGCAGGTCCGCGAGCGGCACGGGCTCGTTCTGCGCCGACTCGCCCTCAATCATTACGTGCCGCTCAACATAGGGCGATACAGACCCGGTCACGGCTGCGCCCCTTTATCCCACCCAATGCGCCGCCGGGTGCGCCAGGAACTCACCAATGGCGATGCCCTCGTCGCCGACCACGTGCGTCGTACAGGTGCCGAAGCGTTGCTGGAACTCGCGCAGCCCTCGGCGGGCGGCACGCTGCTGGCCACTCTTTACCTCGATGGCCGCGATACGGCCGCGGTGGCTGAGGACGAAATCGACCTCATGGGGGCTCTCGTTCCAGTAGTGGAGGTGAGTCTCGCTGTCGCCGGTGTTCAGCAGGTGCGCGCCGACCGCACTCTCGAAGAGGCGGCCCCAGTGGTGGTGATCGGCTTGCGCCTGTTCAAAGGTCGACGGGTTGCAAGCGCTTTGCAACGCCGAGTTGAGTACCTGAAGCTTGGGCTTCGATGCGCGTTGGCGGATGGCTTGTGGCGAGTACTTCGGCAGCGCCGTCAGCAGGCCAGCGCTGTGCAGCAAGTGAAGGTAGCCGGTCAACGTCGTCGTGTTGCCGGCGTCCTGCAGGCTCCCAATGAGCTTGGTCAGCGCGACGATCTGTCCTGAGTATTGACAGCCCAGTTCGAACAGTTGCCGCATGAGCGCAGGTTTCTCGACGCGGGCCATCTGGA
The DNA here is from genome assembly GCA_964369025.1 of uncultured Ideonella sp. Taxonomy (GTDB): domain Bacteria; phylum Pseudomonadota; class Gammaproteobacteria; order Burkholderiales; family Burkholderiaceae_C; genus Ideonella. The sequence continues at coordinate 3,204 of CAYJEC010000262.1, forward strand.
GAACGTCCCGGTCAATGCTCGGAGTGATCAGGCTGTCGCGCACATAGGATCGCCAGCGCCGCTCGTCCCGGCGCAGAGAAGCGGCGTATGGGTAGCCACCAAAGTAGAGGTACTCGGTGAGAGTCATGCCGAATGCTTCATGCATCTCGTCGAGGGACCAATGCGGCATGTGGATGAGCTCGAACCGGCCCATCAAGCTTTCGCGCAAGCCTTGTTGCACCAACATCGGAGCGGAGCCCAGCAGCACGACGTGCATGGGAATCTGCTGCGCTTGGGCGCTGTCCCACAGACCTTTCACAACCTCGGGCCAGCCGTGGACTTTCTGAACTTCGTCGACGATGAAGACAAAGTCTGGCTCATTGGTCGAGGCATTGGCCTCCCGGGTTTGCGCAAGCGCCAAGGCCGCTGCGGCAGCGCGGCGCCAGCAACTGTCCAGCCAGGATGCGTCGGCGCGACGTCCAGGGGTGAATCCAGTGGTGCTGGGCGCCAACGTGCCCAAGTGGTGTGCACCCAGTTCGGCCGGATTGTCAGCGTCCACAAACCAATGATTGGCAGGCCGCCTGCGGTCCCGCAGTACTTGGCGGACCATCGTGGTTTTGCCCACTTGGCGTGGTCCCAGAACAACCCAAAGCTTCCTGGGGGGCTCTGACAAGCGCGCTGCCAGCGTGCTGGCGACGGGGCGACAATATTCCACGCGGCGGTCTCATTGAGTAAATTTGCTCAATTAGATCATGGGAGGGGTCGCCGGGGGAATTTCGCTACGCCAGCAGGTCAGTGAGACTCCGCGCGACGACCTTCGTTGCCCGGCGAAGGTCCGCCAGCGCCAGGTGCTCGTCGGCCCGCTTGGCGTTGGATTCGAGCACCGTGCGCGGCCCGGCACCGTAGATCACGGCCGGCACGCCGGCTGCGCCGTAGAGCCGCACGTCGGTGTACAACGGCGTGCCGCAGGTCGGGATCGGCTCCCCGAAGAGTTCCTGCGCATGGCGCTGCACGGTGGCGGCCAGGCGCTCGTGGCCTGGCAGGGGCTTGAGCGCCTGCGCCAGCAGCAGGCGCCGGATATCGACACGGATGCCAGGGCAGGCCGCGAGAGTTCGGCTGATCAGCGTGCGAACCTCGGCCTCGACCTGTGCCGCGTCTTCCTCCGGAATCATCCGGCGGTCCAGCTTCAGCGTGACCTTGCCGGGCACCACATTGGTGTTGCTGCCACCCTCGATGCGGCCGACGTTCAGGTAGGGGTGCGTGATGCCAGGCACCGCAGACCGGCGGGTGCGCAGCTCGGTGTTGTGGGCGTAGAGCGCGGTCAGCAGGTGGTTGGCGGCCTGCAGTGCATCGACGCCGGTCTCGGGGTAGGCGGCGTGCGACGCCAGCCCGTGCAGCGTCACCTCCAGCTGCAGGCAGCCGTTGTGCGCGGTGACCACCTGATAGCTGAAGCCAGCGGCGATGAGTGCGTCGGGTTTCGTCAGGCCGTGCCTGAGCAGCCAGCCGGGCCCGAGTTCGCCGCCGAACTCCTCGTCGTAGGTGAAGTGCAGCTCCAGCGTGCCGCGCAGCCGGGCGCCGTGCGCCTGCATGGCTTCGAGTGCCCGCAGCGCATAGGTGTAGGTGGTGAAGTCGCTCTTGCTCACGGCGCTGGCGCGGCCGTAGAGCTTGCCGGCGTCGATCTGGCCGCCGTAGGGCTCGTGCACCCAGCCTTCACCGGGCGGCACCACATCACCATGCGCATTGAGCGCAATGGTCGGGCCACCACCGCCGTAGTGGCGGCGCACGATCAGGTTGGTCAGGCTTTGCAGGCCGTAGTCGCGCACCAGGGCGCTGGGCACCGGGTGTTGCTCGACCTGCAGGCCCATGGCGGTGAGTAATTCGGCGGTGCGTTCGGCGTGTGGTGCGTTGTTGCCGGGCGGTGTGTCGGTGGGTACCTGCACCAGGGCCTGCAAGG
>CAYJEC010000263.1:0-5120 GCA_964369025.1 uncultured Ideonella sp.
CTGCGCGCATGCCAGAAGCCGCGGTTGCGGTCGTGCAGCCGCAGCTTCATGGCGACGAACATCTGCCGGAAGCGCTGGTCATCCTGGGAACTGACGAAGCGCATCCACAGCAGCGCGGGCACGAAGGCGACCACAACGCCCAGGGCGATCCACCAGCTCACCAGGGTGCCGCCCCACATGATCAGCAGCATGCCGGTGCCGAACAGCACCACCAGCGGCACGAGCGGGATCCCCAGCTTCATGGCCGGGCGCGTGGCGCCCTTGTAGATGGCTTCGCCTTGCATGGTCGCGTCCGCCGATCAGGTGACGATGTAGCTGGCGAAGGCGGCCGCGCCGCCAACCAGCGTGCCGCCGATCAGCACGTTGGCCACGTCGGCCAGGCGGGCGCCCTGGAAGATCATCTTGAAGCCGGCCCAGATGATCGCGATGGTCACCACCGCGATCGAGATCGTCACCAGGATGGTGTTGATGTTCGTGACCGTCGTGTTGATCTTGTCAAAACCCTGAGCCAGGGCCACTTGCGACGCCGTCGCCAGCAGCACTGAGGCCAGTGACGGCGAAGCGCGCCGGATCGATGCGAGGGGTCTCATGTCTTCTCCTTCGGTTGGGCGGGGGGAATGGCACGCGAAGCGACAAGCGAACTGGTGCCAGCGGCGGCCACGACCTTGCGCACGTAGCCATGGCGGAACCCAGTGGCGAAGCTGCCGCTGTAGTAGCAGGACAGGGCCTGGCGCAGCGCCGTCTGGTCCACGGGTGGCGACGTGGCCGTCGTCGTGGTCGCAGTGGCGGCTGACGCCGGTGCTCGGGCCCGGTCGAAGCACTCGGCCAGCACGGACTGCATTGCCGCGAGGTTCGTGCAAGGTTCGAATGCTGCGTCCAGCGTCAGGCCCAGGCGTTCGAAGTTGCCGACGTTGATCTGGCCCAGGCCGACGCTGAAGTTCCAGCCGGCGGCTTGCAGGGCCCTGGCCGTGGCCAGGGCTTCTGCCCGGTGCCGGGGTTGGCGAACCAGTGCACCCCCCACCACGCCGATCGCCCAAGGGTTGAAGGCGCTCTCGACGCTGACCAGGGCTTGCGCCGTGTGGGTGTGCACCTGGGGTGCGCAGGCGAGCGCCAGCGCCAGGAAAACGGAGATATCCATGGTCCGGCGCCTCAGGATCCCGAGTCCGTCGGTGGGGCCGGCGGCGGCAGGGCGGCGAGCCACGCGGCGTAGTCGTCTTCGAAGCGCGTGTCCCAGGTACCCAACTGCGCTTTTGCAGCCGGGCTGAACTCGGTCACTGTGTCGCCCGCCATCGTCCACCACGTGCGGGCGAAGGGCGCTCCCTGGACCGAGACGGACACGGCGCCGGTGTAGTCGCACGAATAGATCGGCCCACTTTCGCCCTCGGAAACCCGCGTGTACTGCGGCGGGCAGTAGCTCGGCGCGCTGGCCCAGGCGTGGCTGGCCGAATTGCCGCCACCGGCCATGCCGCAGGTCGGGAAGGGCTTGCCACGCGAGAGATCGCGCAGCACCTGCTTGATGGGCGGCACGCATTGCGGGATGGACCGCCAGCTCGGGGCGGCGAAGCACAGCAACACCAGGCAGCCGTCCACGGCCCGTGCCGGGGTTGGAGCAAGTGCCGCCAATGCGAGCAGCAGGGCGCTGACTGCGCCTGCCCAAGTGATGTGGGGGCGACCCGTCAGGGAGGATTCTTGCCACTTGGCAGGGCCGGACGGCAGGTCTACATTCGACAGTTGGTTCATGTTCAGAGCCCTCGGTTCGGCGGTGGTCTGGAGGGGGCATCCCGTGCCGGCTCTTTGAACACCGTGAAGTCACTCTAGGACTCAAACCCCATCGGCCCGGCGCTGGATTCGGGCCGTTTTCCAGCACACCCGCTGCAGGTCGGACACGATGCCCACCCACTTGGCGTCTCTCGACTCGCTGGTGCATCCGCACCAGATGGAGGTCCAGGAATTCGCTTCCTATGCCCTCGTCATCGACGCCCGTAGTGCCGAGGCGTACCAAGAGGATCACCTGCCCGGTGCGGTCAACGTGCCGGTTGCTGCGGATCGCCTTGCCGATGCTCAGTTCACGGCCATGGAACGTGGCATCGCGGCGGTGGCTGGAGATGCTGAACCCTCGATGCCGTACCCCCTGGCGGTTCAGGTCGAGCGGCTCTCACCAGGCGACGCTGTCCTGGTCTACTGCGACCGCGGCGGTCTGGACAGCCTGGTCTGGGCCGGTCCGCTCAGAGTCGCAGGCTTCAGGGTCGACGTGCTCGGCGGTGGCTGGATCAACTACCGACGCTGGGTCAGCGCCGGCCTGGAACTCCTGCCCCGGGCACTGACCTTCCGGCCACTCTTGGCGCCTCCGGCAGGCGGCTTGTGCCGCGTGGTCGACAGGCTCGTACAGCAGGGCGAACAGGTCATCGACCTCACGGCCCTGGCAGGGCAACGCCTGGTGCCGGGGCTGACGCTGCAGGGTGATACGCCGCCCTCTCAGGCAGCTTTCGAGACAGCCTTGCTCGATGCGCTGCGAAAGCTGGATCCGCAGCGACCGGTGTGGATGCGCATGGGCCTTGCCGGCCTTGGAGGACTCGCATTGCCGGCCGCGCTGCGCGATGCGCTGTACCGGTCCATCAGCACAAGGCTGGAGGTTCCGGTGAGCGCCCGTGCAATCGCATGGTCGGACCGCCTTCAGGCCATGGGCACAGGCATCAACACACTGCTGCAGGCCATTTCGGCGTCAGCGACGTCGCCGCCTGCTGCTTCCATCGAGCAATGGCACTCGTTGACCAACGCCGGGAAGGTGACCGACGCGCTGACTGAAATCATTGCGACCTACATTGACCCACGCACCGAGGTTTCCGGCTGGACGGGACAGCTCCGTGTCGTTCGGCTGGCATCCTTGACGACCGAGGCAGTGGCGACGGAGGTCGATGACTGGCGGCGTCACGGATGACTCGTCTGAGCAGCTTCAACGGCGCTGCTCAAAGGATGCCGTAAAGCCGCGCGATCCGAACCGCTGTGCGCCGGTCGGGCGCCTCGAGCTTTGCGCTGACCCGCTGGAACCGGCAGTCGACCGTCTTGGCGTCGATGTTCAATTCCAGCCCGATGGCTTTGCTGCTGTGCCCAGCCTCTTCATGCCGCAGCAGTTCGATGTCTGCGGCGGTCAGACGTGACTTGGCCAGCAACTCCTGCCGGATGGCCTGCAGCATCCAACGGTGAAGCTCCATCGCCAAGGCACGCGCGAGCACACGCACTTTCGCGTACCCCTCGTCGTCGAAGAAGTCCGCATGCTGAGAGCCCAGGCAGAGAACGCCCACTCGTGAAAGGCCGACGCAGGTTGGTGCAGGCGCGATGACTGCCGAGGCGAAGCCGAATGCGGCTGAGGCAGCCGCGAACGCTGCTTCGTCGGCCGACACCAGCTTCAATTCGCTGGACCGGACGGGCTCGGTTTCATGGGTGGCGTGGCGCAACCAGGGGTCGTGTTCGAACCAGCCGTGCCGTGCGTACTCCGATCCCCATACCGGATCGCAGGCCAACAGGGATCGGTACGACGCTCGCGTCGCATCGTCTCGCAGGTAGCTCATGAACACGCCAGCGTCCGCGCCCAGGCCGGCGATGGCTGCTCGGAACAGCGCCACGACCGACTCGGTGGAATCGGCGTCGCCGATGACGGGCAGGATGTCGATCACGCGCGCGCCGTAGTCCGGCGAGCGCGTCAGCGCGGCCAGGCTCGTCGCTTCACCGTTGGCCACCGAGTGCTTCATGGCCTTCACGGCGAAGCCGGTCGTACAGCATCGGATCTTCGAATCGCATCGGCTCTGAATCGCACCAGCGGTCGAACGTCGGTTGGTCTTCGAACACCATGGTCTGCACAAGGCGGGTGCCGACGGCTTGGCGTTGCGTTCGCTCGATCAGCAGGCCGAAGGCTGTGGCGCGCAGGGCGAACGCGACCGTGGCGTCTCTCGACGCCAGAGTTCGCTCACCAGTGCCGGTGCGCTGGTCATTGGCCTCAGCAGCATGCGGCGCGCTCTGGCGACGCAACTGCAACGCTGCACGTTTGGCGCCAAGTGGGCGCGCCGGTTCGTCGATCCGGTCCAGGCGCCGTTTGCTGAACGGCGGGGACACCTCGATCGCCGCCGATGTCGAGGCGGCGGGTGGTTGGCAATCAGTGCTCATCCGTGCTCCAGCGGGTCTTGAAGACCGTTGGACCGCTCGGAGCGGCGGCTGTGCGACGGCTTGCCAGGATGGGCGGCCGCTGTAGCCGAATTCGAGAACAGAAGCACGTGCTTTGTCCACGGCGCGCCTGTATCCAACTTGTGACGATAGTTACCGTGGCCTTCGGGGCGTTGTCGTCCCATAACGTCTCACCGGTCGTCACTGGTGATGAAGATCGCCTTGATGCGCTTTTGCTGCCGGGTCGGGCTTCGTCGCATGGCAGGCGGTCGTCGTCGGCATGTTGGCCTCGCTCGCATTGGTCGGACGCCCCTTGTGCGAACCGTAGCGCCGCGCGCACGAGCGCGAGGGCCTTTCGCGGCATAAACGGCCGCCTTCCCGCCTCCGTTTCACTCTGGCGGGCCCCTTCCATTTATTCCACGGTGCCCTTGCGCCCGCACTTCTCCGCGGCGCTTTCGGTCTCGCACGGCGACCGACGAATGCGGGGCAGAGCTCAGCTCAACAACGCACCTGACGCCGAGGGCAAACAGCCCTTCCAGTCAAGGAAGCGGCTCCCTCGGAAATTGGGGCAGGTGCCTTGTGAACGCAGAAGGGAAAGAACGTGCAAAACCGAATCGGCATTGCGAAGAACCCTGCGGGACAACAGTTCTTACGAACGGTTGCCGTGCAGTCCCGGCCATGGAGCCTGCCATGGCCCGGTGCGCCGCCCTGAGCGTGTGTCGCGATGTCTGCGGATTGTTGTCTTCAACCAATGGAGTTCAGGTCATGGAACACACGAAGGAATTGCTCTCGATCGGGCTTTCGGCGCTCGCGCCGTCGCCGTTCAACGTTCGGCGTCACTCGGTCGGACAGATCGAAGAACTGGCCGCGCTGATCGATTCGCAGGGCCTGCTGCACAACCTGGTGGTCACCGAGCAGGAGGTCGGCCGGGGCAAGTCGCGCAAGCTGAAGTTCGCGGTCGC
>CAYJEC010000264.1:0-5114 GCA_964369025.1 uncultured Ideonella sp.
CACCGCAGCCAGGTCGCTGACGGTCACGTTGACCTTAACGATGGTCTCGCCCAGACGCGGCACGGTGCCACCCCCTGAGGCCACCCCGGTGCCGATCCGCTTGCCGGCGAGCATCAGCGCAACCGAGGCGCCGCTGTAGGTCGCATCCTTCAGGTTCGGGTTCTGGATCCGCAACGACACCCGATAGCGAAATTCGGTAGGCGTGTGCTCCAGGGTCTCGACGTTGGCCATCGACACATCAATGGATTTGTCGAGCTTCTGGTGGGCACAGCCCGCCAGTGCAGCGGCGACAAAAAGCAGTGTCAGGCGACGCGCCAACGAGGAAGGTGACAGGGCTGGATTCATGGGCAGGTCCTTGGGGATGGTTACCACTTGTCGTCGGCCTTGGCGGGCGGCGGGCTTTCGACCGGCGCGGTTGTGCCCTGCGGCGCGGCCTTGCCCGGGCGCGCTGGCGCCAGCGCGGGGGCGCCGGGTTCCGCCGGCCCTCCGGCAACACGCGCCGGACCGCTTCTCAGCTCCTCGCGCAGTTGCAGGGCTGCCACCGGCAAATTGTCGAGTGAAGCGCGCACGGACTCGAGGTGACCATAGGAGAGATTGGGCGTGACCTTGTCGACCACCAGTTCGCAGCACGGCGATTCGGTGCGGCCCAGGCTCTGGCCGGTCTGCGGATCCTTCATCTCGGCGCCCATCGTGACCATGGCGTAGCGTGCCCCTTCGCGCAGCGCCTGGCCGCCCTGGCTGAGGACCACGATGCTCCCGTCGCGCGAGACCACGGTGATCGGGAATGTGCGGCGCAGGACCGAGGCGACCACCTGGTTGACCAGGTCATCGCTCATGCTGTCGAGGATCTTGCGCGAATCGACGCCACGGCTCAGCGTGGTGGCCTCGGTCGCGGGCGCGGTGCCGCCAAGCGTGTCGGACAGCATCATCTGGCGCGTCGCCACGTTGACCAGCTTCTGCGAAATCGACCAACCACCGTCGTAGCTGACCAGTTCGCGGTCGCTGGTCTTCAACTGGCGCGCTCGCCGGTGGTAGCCCAGGGCCGTGACCTTGCCGATCCAGATCACATCGGCGCTGGCCGACTGCGCCAGCTTGGCCATTTCGGCACTGGGCGCCTTGCCGCTGCCGATGATCTCCAGCTCCTGCTCTATCTCGGCGCTGAACTCGCGGTCCAGCACGGCGAAACGACCGGTGTTGACCAGGGCGTCGGCAATGCGTTGACGCAAGGCCGCCCCGACCTCGGCCGAGGCCATGGATTGGTCACCCATGGGCAGCGTGGCGCTCGGGAAGCGAAGCGGCGCCACCACGAGCTTGATTTTCTTCAGGTCCTGGGGCGCGGTGAACCTGGCGATACCAGCCTCGATACGCGCCTTGTACGGCCCTTTCATCAGCCCGGGCTCGGCGAGCTCGAGGATCTTGAAGTTCTGGATCACGCCGCCCGACCGCTGGCGCACCGCATCGGCGAAGCCGCTGGCCCGCAGCGACGCCGAATCCTGGTTGAGAGCCACGTCGAGGCCGTACTTGACGCTGACCGACTCGCTGTCGATCGACGCCCCGTTGACCTGCAGGATCGCCAGCTTCATCGCCTCGGCCACCGCCTCGGAGGCAGAGCGGCCAAAGCCCTGCGCCGTGACCGTCACGGTCTCGAGCTTGCCGACATCGGGCATCGGCGCCGCCATATTGGCCGCCGATGCAGGCGCCGCCGGTGCGGGCTCTTCCTTCTTGCCGCAGGCGACCAGCAGCGCACTCGCTGTAACCACGGTGCACAAGGTGTGACGCCACATCGGGGCCTTCCTTTCCAGAGTCACGCAGGTCACAGAGCGGACAAGGCCGAGGTCGCGTCGGGCGGGACCGGGATGTCATTGCTCCTGGCAAAACTCACGGCACTGTTCAAGGCGCCGGTGAGGCTCTTCATGCTGCCCGGAAAGCTCTTTACCAGGTAAGCACCCGACTGGAGTTGCGGCACCTGCAGCAGCGACGCACCCGGCAGGGCTGTGGCGAAATCCTGAACTGGCTTGCGCAGGGCCACGTACTTGACGACCCCCGCGGTTAGGACCACCAGTCCGGCAGCGAACTTCTTTTTGGCTTCGGCGTCGAGCTTGGGCGACTTCTTCATTTCCTCGGAAACCGCATTGGTGGAGTCCTGGGTCACTTTGTCGGCGTCGGCCAAGTTGCCTTGAGTGGCACCTGAGGTGAGCGCCTCAGCTGTGGCCCGGGCCGCGGCCGCAGCGTCCTTCAGGCCCAGCGCATCAGCCATCTGCGAGTTGGCCATCAGCACATCCTTGTCGGCCGCGACATAGCCACGCACCAGTGTCTCCTGCTGGCCCACCAGGTTGGCACTGCCCGGCTTGGCGCTCAGCCCGGGAATCGTGGGGAACTGCGCCGACGCAGCCACCGGCAAGGCCAGCAGCGCGAGGGCGCACACGTTGGCACCGAAAGTAGCTTTCATGGTTTCTCCCTGGGGTGGATCTCAGCGCAAGCCGAGGTTGGTCAACTGGCTGGTCAGGTCCCTGGACGCGCTGTTGGCGGCCGCCTTCAGTGCACTGGTGCGCGCCTCCTCCTCCGAGGGGCCGACCCCGGAGTACTGCACCGGGCCCACCGAGGCGATGGTGTCGGGGATGGGCTGCGTCACATCCAGGATCTTGGCATTGACCGTCACCGCCACGCGCTGCAGGCCAGACGCCGGATCCCGGTCGGCCAGGCCGACGTCCAACGTGCCAAAGGCGATGAACGGGATCTGCGCCGCACGCATGCCCGAGACGATGGATTGCAGTGTCGACGAGCGCAGGTCGTTGCCGGCCTTGTAGTCGTCCTCAACGGTGGCCACCTTGAACTGGCCATTGGTATACGGCTCGATGAAGGCGGCCTCGCTGACCTTGAAGCCGGCCTTCGAGAAGGTGGCGGTGAACACTTGGTTCAGGTTGGCGCTGGGGATGAGACGCCACGTGGAGTCACTGGCCTTGAGGGTGGTACTGCCACCGGTCTCGGTGGTTTCCGAGACGTTGTACGTGGCGCTCGCCTTCTTGTCGACCGACTCGTTGGTGCTGATCTGGCCCTTCTTGATCGACTCGCCTTCGACACCTTTCTGCGATCGCGCCGCCGTCGCATCGGCCTTGCCGGCCGAGTCCACCCGCTTGTACTGGCGCGGGTCGTATGACTTGACTGAGTCAACCTGGCGCGAGACGAACAGGAAGGCCAGTGCCGAGCGTTCGGTGCGACCGGCCTTGCCGACCGCCGAGTTGGCCTTCACCGCATTGCGCAGGTTGGCCACGTTCAGCGAGATCTTCACCGCCACCGTGTACTGCTGGTTGGCCGGATTGTCTTCTTCCGCCAGCACCGTAGTTTCGAGGATGTAGCGGTCGGGGTCGGCGACGATCTTGTCGCGCACCGCATCGAAGTTGGCGGCCTCGGACTCTCCGGCCTCGGCATAGTAGAACTCTACTGCCTTCAGTTGTGCCTTCTGCAGGGCCTGGGCCTTGGCATCGGCCGGTGCCGCCTTGCCCTTGTAGGTGACCGTGGCCTTGCCGCGGGCCTGCTGGACCTGCGCCACCGCCGCGGAAGACAGGGCGACCGCGAGCAGGGCGACAAAAAGGTGGCGAATTACTTGCATAGCTTGATCAGCTCCCGTGTGGCGGCGATCTGCCGTTCGATGTCGGCGGCTGCGGCCGCCGCCTTGACCCAGGTGTTGCCCTTGCCGTCCAACGCCTCGGCGAGCTTCACGAACATCAGATTCAACGCGTCGTAGTAGGCGGGGAAGTCGTCGACAACGTCTTGTGTGACCGGAACCTTCTTGACCTCACCGTTCTTGAGGCTGGTATTCAGGTAGGCCCGGCCGGTCAGTGGCTCCTCGGCCTTGAGGGCGGCGTAGGCGCCATAGATAAAGCTGGCACCGGCGGCCGCCTCGCCGTACTTCACCTTTTTGAACCCCGACAATTCGACGCTGATCTCGTAGTCGGGCTTGGGCAACCTGAGGTTGAAGACCTCGCCATCCGACACCCGCATCGACATCACGTTGCCGACAGCATAGCCCTTGGCGAACGGAATGATGGGCACGCCGGTGCGGGTGGACACCGCCTCGGCCACGATGTCCGCCAGCCAAGTCTCGACGCCACCGGGGGCGGTCTTTAAGGCCTGCGGAATCAGCGCATCCGCCTCGGGCGCTACTGTCGCGCGACTAACCTGCAGGTAGCGGGTGGAGGCCGAGGGCAGGCTGGCCGTCGCCAGCGCGGTGGCGAAGCGGGCGAACAAGCCGGGCTTCTCAGCTGTGCCCTCATAGACCTGACGCACCTGTACCAGGATCTCTGCCGGGCTGGGTGAATTCCGATAGTTGTCAATCGATGCGAAGCTGACCGGGTACGCCCGCACGATCGCCATCGACTTGAAATCGAAGAACAGGGCCTGTCCCTTGATGAGCACAAGCAGCTTGCGGGTGGCCCCGAACTGCTCGACCGAGGCCGTCTCGGAGTTGACCACCAGCGCCACGGCAAGCGCCTGGTCCTGCCCCTTCAACTCGGCGATTTGCCCGACGACGCTCAAATTCTGGGCCGGGGTGGCACCCAGCGCCTGGGTAATGTGCTTGTAGGGCGAGTCGCCCGTGGCTTTCAGGGCCGCCTCGTAGCGTCGTGAGTGCGGGAAGCGGGTCTCGATCGTGCTGGCGTCACCTGAATAGGCAAAACCGGCCAACGCGACCTCGGGCGGCCCAGCCATGACCATGCCAACGGCCAAACCGCCAAGGGCAAATGCCACACAGCATGACCTTGCCACAGCCTCCACCCAGCTCTTCATTCTTGATGCTTCTCGCGCCGGCTACTTCTACTCACTATGCGTGCAAGCTGACCTTGGCGCAAGCGCAAAATGAGGGGGTCGGTCTTCGCACCGGAATGGTGCCCACCGGCTACCGACAGCATGCTCCGCGACCTGGCAACAAGACCGCACCCCGCCCGTGTGCCGGGTCCGGTTCTTGTATGTAATGGACCAACCACGAGGTCAGTGGCCTTGGAGGGCGGTTCGGGGTGCCACCATGCTGGTCCTGTATCGCCTGTTGCCGACAACCTGATGCCTTAGTTCCATGTACTGAACTTCCAGAGTGGAGGCGTGGAGGCCCCCCCGAAGGC
>CAYJEC010000265.1:0-5112 GCA_964369025.1 uncultured Ideonella sp.
ACGGCGCACGAGAATGTAGAGAATATACATTCATGACTACGGATGCACAATCGGACAGTGCCCGACTGATCAGAATATCACCCAATATAATCAACAACTTACGCGGTATCTGGGGTTTTCCATATGTAGTCAAACTACAATCCAAACGACCAATCCTGGATACTTTCCGCTGTGCCGCTGCAAGCCCTTGGCGGCCCCAACACGGAACCTCATGCCTGTGAACACCACCATGACCGCGCCCCGAACTCCTCCCGACGCTGCCGCCTCGGCCGCGTTGCGCGCCGCATTCCGGGCTGCCTTCGACCGAGAACTCAGCCTGTCCACACAGGGCCCCACGCCAGACGCGGCGATGCGAGCCGCCGCCGGCGCCTGCCGTGAACTGTTGGCGCAGCGCTGGGCCAGGACCCAGCAAGAGGATGCAGGCCCCGATGGTCAGCGAGTGTCGCGCCGCGTGCACTACCTGTCGATGGAATTCCTGATGGGCCGCGCGCTGGGCAACGCGTTGGCAGCGCTGGGCCTGGACGGCGAGTTGCGCACCCAGCTCGGCGCGCTCGGCCATTCGCTGCCCGATGTGCTGGAGCGCGAAAGCGACGCGGCACTCGGCAATGGCGGGCTCGGCCGCCTGGCCGCCTGCTTCCTCGATGCCTTTGCCGAGCAGGGCCTTCCCTCGTTCGGCTACGGCCTGCGCTACCGCTACGGCATGTTTGCGCAAGGCATCGCGGGCGGCCGCCAGGTCGAGAGGCCTGACGACTGGATGCGCTTCGGCGAGCCTTGGGAACTGCCGCGACCCGAACTGCGCTACCCGGTCGGCTTCGGTGGCCGGGTGATGATCGGCGCCGACAAGCGCCACCACTGGCGTCCCGCCGAGCATCTGGTGGCGCAGGCCTACGACTTCATCGTGCCGGCCCACCACAGCGAGCGCGTCTCCACGCTGCGACAGTGGCAGGCCAGCGCTGCCGCGCCGATCGATTTCAATGCCTTCTGCCAGGGCGAGCATGCCGCTGCCGCCAGCCACCTGGTGGCCGCCGACGCGCTGAACTGGGTTCTCTACCCGGACGACAGCACGGCGGCTGGCCGTGCGCTGCGGCTCAAGCAAGAGGCTTTCCTGGTCAGCGCTTCGCTGCAGGATCTGATCGCCCGCCATCTGCGCGAGGGCCAGCCGTTGGCCTCGCTGGGCAAGCGCAATGCGATCCACCTGAACGACACCCACCCTGCGCTGGCACCGGCCGAGTTGATGCGCTTGCTGCTGGATGAGCACCACCTGCCCTGGGGCGAGGCCTGGGCGATCACGCGCCAGGCGGTCTCGTACACCAACCACACGCTGATGCCCGAGGCCCTGGAGACCTGGCCAGTGGCCTTGTTCGAGACGCTTCTGCCGCGGCATCTTGAAATCATTTACGAGATCAACCACCACTTCCTGGACGAGGTGCGCGCGCGCTTCCCGGGCGACGAGGCCCGCATCGCCCGGGTCTCGCTGGTCGACGAGGGTGGAGCCGAAGGCCACCACTACCGCGAACGCCGGGTGCGCATGGCCGCGCTGGCCATCGTTGCCTCGCACAAGGTCAACGGGGTGTCGGCGCTGCACAGCGAATTGATGGTGCAGACGATCTTCGCCGACTACGCCGCCCTGTGGCCTGAACGCTTCCACAACGTCACCAACGGCGTCACGCCGCGCCGGTGGCTGGCGCAAGCCAACCCGGGCCTGTCCGGCTTGCTGGACAAGGTCATTGGAGCCGGCTGGCGCAAGGATCTGGGGCAACTCGAACTGCTCAAGCCGCTGGCGGCAGACCCCGCGCTGGGCCGCGAGTTCATGGCCATCAAGCGCGCCAACAAGCACCGCCTGGCCGAGCGCATCGCCCGTGAGCTGCGTGTCACTGTCGACGTGGACAGCCTGTTCGACGTGCAGATCAAGCGGATCCACGAGTACAAGCGCCAACTGCTGAACCTGCTTCACGTGGTGGCCCGCTACCAGGCCATCGTCGACAACCCGGGCGCCGGCTGGGTGCCGCGCACCGTGGTCATTGCCGGCAAGGCCGCCTCGGCCTACCAGGCCGCCAAGCTGATCGTTCGTCTCGCCCATGATGTGGCCGACACCGTCAACCAGGATCCGCGGGTCGCGGGCAAGCTGAAGCTGGTCTTCCTGCCCAACTACGGCGTGAGCCTGGCCGAGACCATCCTGCCTGCGGCCGACCTGTCCGAGCAGATTTCCACCGCCGGTACCGAGGCCTCGGGCACCGGCAACATGAAGTTCGCAGTGAACGGCGCGCTGACCATCGGCACCTGGGACGGCGCGAATATCGAGATGGCCGAGGCGATGGGTGTGGACAACATGTTCGTCTTCGGCCTGCGCACCGAGGCTGTCACGAAACTGGTCGACCAGGGCTACGAGCCTTCGCGCTTCGCGCGTACCCAGCCGGTGCTGCTGAGGGTGCTCAATGCCATCGGTGGTGGCGACTTCTCGCCCGAGGAGCAAGGGCGCTACCGGCCGTTGACCGACCACCTGCTCGGCAGCGATCGCTACCTTCTGTTGGCCGACTTTGCCGACTACATCGCCACGCAGGCCCGCGTCGACGCGCTGTACCGCGACCCTGCATCGTGGGCCGAGCGCGCGCTGTTGAACGTCGCCGGCATGGGCTGGTTCTCGGCGGACCGTACCATCCGGGACTACGTCGAGCGCGTCTGGGCCACCCCGGAGGGTGTGTAGCCGTCGCTCGGTGCACGAGAGGCCATGATGTTGGGCGACCAAGAGATCCATGCGCTGCTCGCTGCGCGCCACGCCGACCCGTTCTCGGTGCTGGGGCTGCACACGGTCGAGGACGGCAAGCTCTGGCTGAGGGTGTTATGGCCTGGCGTGGCCGGCATGGTGGTGGCGGATGCGAAGACCGGCCGCCAGGTGGCCAAGCTGGAGTGCCGTGACCCCGCTGGCTTCTTCGAGGGCCCTATCGCCCGCCGCAAGAACCGCTTCGACTATCGCTTGAGGCCGCTGGATGCCGACGGAGATCCGATCGGCGAGTGGGCCGACGCGTTCGCCTACGGCCCGCAGATCGCCGATGCCGACCTCCATGCCTTGCGCGATGGCCGCCACACCCGGCCCTACACCGTGCTTGGCGCGCTGCCGGTCTGGCACGGCGAGGTGCCTGGCGTGCGCTTTGCAGTCTGGGCGCCGAACGCGCGCCGGGTCAGCGTGGTGGGAGATTTCAACCAATGGGACGGCCGGCGCCACCCGATGCGCCTGCGGCATGACGCTGGTGTTTGGGAAACTTTTGTCCCGCATGCGACGGTGGGTGACCACTACAAGTTCGAACTGGTCGGCCCGCAAGGCGAACTGCTGCCGCTGAAGGCCGACCCGTACGCCCGCGCCTCGCAGTTGCGGCCTGAGACCGCCAGCCGCGTGACCGAGTTGCCGGCGGTGCGCCGGTTGCCTGAGGGTCGGGCGGCAGCCAACCGACGCGACGCGCCGATCAGCATCTACGAGGTGCATGCAGGCTCCTGGCGCAAGATCGACGGCGGCTTCCCGACCTGGGACGACCTGGCCGAACGCCTGCCCGCCTACGCTGCGGACCTTGGCTTCACCCACCTCGAACTGATGCCCATCACCGAGCACCCGTTCGATGGCTCCTGGGGCTACCAGACCCTGGGCCTGTATTCGGCGAGTGCCCGTTTCGGCCCGCCCGAAGCCTTCGCGCGTTTTGTCGACGCCTGCCACGCCCATGGCGTCGGCTTGCTGCTGGATTGGGTGCCTGCACACTTCCCGTCGGACGCACACGGCTTGGCCCAGTTCGACGGCACTGCGCTGTACGAGTATGCCGACCCACGCGAGGGCTTCCACCGCGACTGGAACACACTGATCCCGAATTTCGGCCGCCACGAGGTGCGCGATTTTCTCGCCGGCAGCGCGCTGTACTGGCTGGAGCGCCACGCGGTCGACGGCCTGCGCGTCGACGCGGTCGCCAGCATGCTGTACCGCGACTACTCGCGCCCCAGCGGCGAGTGGGTGCCCAACCAGCACGGCGGGCGCGAGAACCTCGAGGCCATCTCGCTGCTGCAGCGGGTGAACATCAGCGTCGGCGCCGACACGCCGGGCGCCATCACGCTGGCAGAAGAATCCACCGCCTTCCCGGGCGTCTCCGCCCCCACCGACACCGGTGGCCTGGGGTTCCATTACAAGTGGAACATGGGCTGGATGAACGACACCCTGCAGTACATGCACCAGGATCCGGTGCACCGCCGATGGCACCACAACCAGATGAGCTTCGGCCTCATCTACGCCTTCAGCGAGAACTACGTGCTGCCCCTCTCGCACGACGAGGTGGTGCACGGCAAGGGCTCGCTGCTGGAGAAGATGCCTGGCGACGACTGGCAACGGTTCGCCAACCTGCGCGCGTACTACGGTTTCATGTGGGGCCACCCCGGCAAGAAACTGCTCTTCATGGGCCAGGAGTTCGCCCAGCGAGGCGAATGGAACCACGATGTCGAGTTGCCCTGGGCAACGCTCGACGACCCGCGCCATGCCGGCGTACAACGCTTGGTGCGCGACCTCAACCATCTGTACCGCGAGCGCCCCGCGCTGCACCGGCTGGACTGCATGCCACAAGGCTTCGAGTGGATCGTCGGCGACGATGCGGACCAGTCCGTGTTTGCCTGGGCCCGCCGCGACGAGGCCGGCCAGGCCGTGCTGATGGTCTCCAACTTCACGCCGGTACCGCGGCCCGGCTAC
Organism: uncultured Ideonella sp.; assembly: GCA_964369025.1. Lineage (GTDB taxonomy): Bacteria > Pseudomonadota > Gammaproteobacteria > Burkholderiales > Burkholderiaceae_C > Ideonella. The sequence goes on from CAYJEC010000265.1 coordinate 4,718, forward strand.
CGCATCGGCGTACCCGAGGGGTTTGGCGCCTGGCGCGAGGCGCTGAACACAGATTCGGAACACTACGGTGGCAGCAACCTGGGCAACGGCGCGCAGGCCCTGGTGACCGAGCCGGTGGCTTCCCAAGGCCGCGGTCAGTCCATCACCCTGACCATCCCGCCGCTGGCCACCGTGTTTCTGGTGCCGGCCTGACATGTACCGGGAATCGCCTGACTCACTGGGCTTGGGTGATGCGGCTATTGGACCGTCGCTGTCGCTCGAAATCGCATGCCGTATTGGTGGCGGCAGGGCGGCGGCGGCACCTGCGCTCTCCGGCCCACGCTCGCGGGCGGCCACCCCGGGGGGCGTGGCGGTCCCGCAACAAAACCCCATAGCCCATCCCAGGCCAGGGGGGC
>CAYJEC010000266.1:0-5111 GCA_964369025.1 uncultured Ideonella sp.
GTGATGAGGATGCGGCCCGGATCGATGGCCAGGCCGTGCTGCTCGGCGTACCAGCGCGACAGGCGCTCGCGCAGCGCAGGCAGGCCGGCAGCCTGGGTGTACTGGCTGCGGCCGGCGCGGATGGCGGCCTCGGCAGCGGCTTGCACCAGCGGCGGCGCGGTGAAATCCGGCTCGCCGATGTTCAGGAAGATCATCGGCGAGCCACCCAGCGCCGGGTCGCAGGCGGGAGAGCGAGCCACTTCGGCCGCCGCCTTGGCGCACTCCATCACGTAGAAGGGCTCGATGTGGTCGAGCCGGCCGGCGAGTTTCACCTCAGTCAGCGGCGCGCGGCCCGCATGGCCGCCACCTCGGCAGGCCGCAGATCGCCTGCGGCCTTGTCGAGCACGCCATTGACAAACTTGTGGCCGTCCGTACCGCCAAAGCTCTTGGCGAGCTCGACCGCCTCGTTGATGGCAACCTTGTAGGGCACGTCCACGCAGTGCAGCAACTCATAGGCGCCGATCAGCAGCAGGCCGTGCTCGACCGGCGACAGCTCCGTGGTGGGCCGGTCGACGTGGCGTGCCAGCGCAGCATCCAGCGCGGCCGCCTCACCGATGCAGCCGTGCAGCAGGGCGTCGAAGTGAGCGGTATCGCACTGGGCGAAGCCCTCCTGCTCTCGCATGTGGGCGTCGATCACACCGGCATCGCTGCCGGCCAGCAGCCATTCGTACATGCCCTGCAACGCGAACTCGCGGGCACGGCGGCGGGCAGATTTCGGGGCGCTGCGCTTCTTCGGGGCGACCGGGGGCGAGGTGTCGTTCACAGCAGGTCGTCCAGCAGGTTGGCCATCTCGACGGCGACACGGGCGGCGTCGCGCCCCTTCTCCACCGCCCGCGCCAGGGCCTGGGCCTCGTTCTCGACGGTCAGGATGGCGTTGGCGATCGGGATCTGGTGATCCAGCGCGACACGGGACACGCCGGCGCCGCTTTCGTTGGCCACCAACTCGAAGTGGTAGGTTTCGCCGCGGATGATGCATCCGATGGCGATCAGCGCGTCGAAGTCTTCGCTGTCGGCCATGGCCTTCAGGGCCACCGGCACCTCCAAGGCACCGGGCACGGTGACCTGCACGATGTGTTTGTCTGACACGCCCAGCGCGGCCAGTTCGGCCAGGCAGGCGTCGGCCAATGAGCGGGTGATGGTGTCGTTGAATCGAGCGCGCACGATGCCGATCGACAGGCCGTCGCCTTCGAGCGGCGCGCTCTGGCCTTGGTCAGCGCCTTGCATGGGAATGTCCTAGGTGAGTGAATTCAGTGGGGTCGGTCTGCTGCGAGGAAGCCTGTGACTTCCAGGCCGTAGCCGGTCATGCTGGGCATGCGGCGCGGGCTGCCCAGCAGCTTCATCCGGGTGACGCCCAGCTCACGCAGGATCTGGGCGCCGACGCCGTAGGTGCGCAGGTCCATGGGTGCCGCAAGCGGGGGCGAATCGGCGCGCGGAAGCAGGGTGCCGACCAGGCTGTCGGCTGCGCCGGCGCTGCAATTGAGCAGCACGGCCACGCCGTGAGGCTGGGATTGCAGCATGGCCAGCGCCTTCGGCAGTGGCCAGGAGTGGCGGCTGCCATTGCCGGCATCGAGCAGATCCAGCACGGACAGAGGCTCGTGGACACGCACCAGCACCTCTTCGCCAGGGGCCCAAGCCCCTTTGACCAAGGCCAGATGGACACCGCCGGAGCGGTCGCGGAACACGTGGCAGTCAAATGCGCCCTGGGCGGTTTGAAGCACCCTGCGCCCGGTCGCGGTAACCAGCGACTCGTTGCGGCTGCGGTAGTGAATCAGGTCGGCGATGGTGCCAATCTTCAGGCCATGAACTTTCGCAAAGACCTCGAGATCCGGCAGCCGGGCCATGCTGCCGTCGTCGTTCATGATTTCGCAGATCACCGAGGTGGGGCTGAGCCCCGCCATGGCCGCCATGTCGCAGCCGGCCTCGGTGTGCCCGGCACGCATCAGAACGCCCCCGTCCTGAGCCTGCAAAGGGAAGATGTGGCCGGGCTGTACCAGATCGGATGGCCGCGCCTCGCGGGCTACTGCAGCTTGCACCGTGCGGGCGCGGTCTGCCGCTGAAATGCCGGTGGTGACGCCCTGTGCCGCCTCGATCGACACGGTGAATGCCGTGCCGTGCGCGGTGCCGTTGCGGCTGGCCATAGGCGGCAGCTGAAGGCGCTCGCAGCGCTCGCGGGTGAGGGTCAGGCAGATCAGGCCGCGACCGTGCTTGGCCATGAAGTTGATGGCCTCGGGGCTGACATGGTCCGCAGCGAGCACCAGATCGCCTTCGTTTTCGCGATCTTCCTCGTCCACGAGGATGATCATGCGGCCGGCAGCCAGTTCGGCCACCAGCTCGGGAATGGGAGAAATCGCCATCCCGCCATTGTAGGCGGCGGCCTCGCCGGGAGACGGTCGGTCAGATGCCGTCGATGTCAGGGTGACGCAGCAGCACGCGCAGGTCCTCACCCACCCGCTCCACCTGGTGCCAGACAAAGCGCTGAGCCTGGCCCAGCGTCTGGTAAGGCCCGAGCGCGGCCAGGCCGCGGCCGGCCCCCAGCAAAAGGGGCGCCAGATAGACCAGCAGTTCATCCACCCATCCGCCCTCCAGCATGGCGGCGTTGAGGCGCGAGCCAGCCTCCACGTGGACCTCGTTGGCGCCACGGTGTCCCAGTTCGGCAAAGAGTGCCTGCAGATCGACCCGGCCGTCCCTGCCTGGCAGGTACAGGACCTCGGCGCCACGGGCGCGCAGGGCCGCAGCGCGCCCGTCATCCGGCTTGGCGGCGACCAGCAGCAACGGCACCCCGGCCTCGAACAGGCGGGCATCGGGCGGCGTGGCCAGCGTCGAATCCAGCACCACCCTCGAAGGCTGGCGGGCGACGGCATGGCCGCGCACGTCCAGCCGAGGGTTGTCGGCCAGCACCGTGCCCGAGCCGGTAAGCAGAACACTGGCCCGTCGCCGCCAGGCGTGACCGTCGTGGCGGGCGGCCTCGCAGGTGATCCACTGGCTGGCGCCGTTGTCCAGCGCGGTGCGGCCGTCCAGCGACGCCGCGATCTTCATGCGCACCCAGGGCCGTTGCCGCTGCATCCGAGAAAAGAAGCCGATGTTCAGCTCGCGCGATGCGGTTGCCTGCATCGGCGAGCCCATTTCCACCTGGATCCCGGCGCTGCGCATGCGCGCGATGCCGGCGCCGCTGACCACCGGGTTCGGGTCATCCACGGCCACCACCACACGGGCCACGCCGGCGGCAATCAGGGCGTCGCAGCATGGGGGCGTGCGGCCATGGTGGGAGCACGGCTCGAGAGTGACATAGGCGGTGGCGCCTTGGACGCTCTCGCCGCGCGACCGGGCGTCGCCCAAGGCCATCACCTCGGCGTGGGCGGAACCGGCAGCCTGGGTATGTCCCTCGCCGAGCAAACGCGCGCCGTCGGCGCTGACGATCACGCAGCCGACCCGCGGGTTGGGCTCGCTCAGGCCGATGGCGCCCTCGGCCAGCGACAGCGCGCGTTGCATCGGGTCGGGCGGAGCGGGGCGTGCATGCATGGGCGAGCCAGTGTACGGGGTCACCCTTCCCCCGAAGGGGGGGAGCTGCCAGGGTGCGAAAAGCGCCCATCAGAGGGAGAGACGGAAGGGGCAGAACGCGAAAAAAATAACACCACTAGTTCACGAACGGCAACGGCCGAGTCCACCAACAGGCGCCGCCCAGTGCTGGCCGCCCCACCGGGAGGAAACCACCATGAATCGACCCACTCTCAGCCTCCAGACCAGCCGCCAGCAGCGGGGCTTCAGCCTCGTCGAAGGCCTGGTGGCCACCGCCATCACCGCCACACTCGCCGCGGTTGGCGTGCCGAACCTGCAGCAGTTCCGAGACGGGCAAGCGATTGACGCGCAGTTCGAACGCCTCAATGCCTCGTTGCGGCTGGCGCGCTCCGAATCGCTGACACGGGATGAGGTGGTCAGCGTGTGTGCGGCCGATCCCGCCACCGTGGACAGTGATTCGCCCGAATGCCGGCGTGGCAGCAAGGATTGGAGCGGCGGCTGGCTGGTGTTTGTCGACCGCGGCCAACGCGGCCAGGTGGATGAGGGCGATCTGGTGTTAAAGGTTCATCAGCCGCCGGCCGGCTCCGGTGCGGTTCTGGGAACCCAGCGGTACCTGACCTACCGCCCGGCGGGCGTGATGTTGAGCATTGCGGCACACTTTCGGTTCATCCCGCCGGGGCAACCCGTGGTGGACGAAGCCGTGCCCGGCTCGGCGCTGGTCTGCGTCAACAAGCCCGGCAAGGCGCGCATGGCCAAGACGCCCGACTGCGACGCCTGAAAGCCGCCCGACCGTTCGTCGGCTGCCGTGCTCCGCTGGTCTGGCGCCCCCGCGCAAGATCCGCCCGCCGGCCGAAGATGGACAAATGGGCGCTTTCCATGACATCTCTCCACCTCGGTTCGGCCGGGTTCTCAGCAGGGGACGGGCATCACATGCCGGCTTCACGCTGGTTGAACTGCTGGTCACCGTGGCCATCGCCGCCGTCCTGATGGCGGTCGGTGTGCCGGCCATGACCTCGTTCCTCTCGGACCAGGCCGCTGCGGCGAATGCCGATGAATTTGCCGAGGCGCTTCGATTTGCGCGCTCCGAAGCCGTCAAGCGCGGTGATTCGGTATCGCTTTGTGCCAGCACCAACCTCACCGCCTGTGGCGAGGACTGGAAGGCCGGATGGATCGTCAGCACCTCCAGCGGCAAGGTGCTGCGGGTTCAGAACCCGATCCGCGCCATGGGCGACCTGACGGCAGCTGCCACGACGGTGACCTTTCAATCGACCGGCATCGCCACGGCGGGTTCTGGCAGCTATGTCTTTGCCACCTTGTCCGGCAACACCGACCGTTCGCGCACGGTGGCGCTGAATGCCCAGGGCCGCGTCGTGGTGAGCAAGGGAGAAGGATCTTGACGAGTCGCATGCCAATGAGCCCGGCCCGCCAACGTGGCGTCTCGCTGATCGAGGTGCTGGTGGCGCTGCTGGTGGTCTCTCTTGGCGTTTTGGCCGTGACCGGCATGCAGGCCACTGCGGCCCGCTATGGCAAGACCAGTGAGTTCCGGGCGATGGCCA
>CAYJEC010000267.1:0-5091 GCA_964369025.1 uncultured Ideonella sp.
CCTGATGCACGAGGGCCTGGTCGGTGAGTTGCATGCGGGCGGCCGCGGCCTGGCGCGCGGCTACCTTGGTCGCGATGCGCTCAATGCAGAACGGTTCGTGCAACACGACTTCGGTGGCACCGCCGAACGCCTGTACCGCACGGGGGATCTGGTGCGCATCGGCCCAGACGGCGTCATCGAGTTCGTCGGCCGCGCCGACGGCCAGGTGAAGATCCGCGGGTTCCGCATCGAGCTTGGCGAGATCGAATCGGCACTGGCCAGCCACCCTGCGGTTCAGCGCTGCGCCGTGCTGGCCCTGAAGGACGCATCCGGCCAGGCCCGGCTGGTGGCCTACCTGGTCGCCGCGGGCGAGCAGGCCCCGACCTCCCATCTGCGCAGCCATCTGGCCAGCCGGCTGCCCGAGTTCATGGTGCCGGCAGCCTATGTGTGGATGCCGGTACTGCCGATCACCGCCAACGGCAAGCTCGACCGGCACGCCTTGCCGGCGCCGTCGGCCGAGCGACCCGAGCTGAGCGTTCCCTACGAAGCCCCCACGACGCCTGCCGAACGCAGGGTGTGCCAGGCCTTTGCGGAGGTGTTGGGCCTTCAGTCGGTGGGCCGGCAGGACAACTTCTTCGAGCTTGGCGGCAACTCATTGGCCGTGTTGCGTGTGCTGGCCCGGCTGGCGCGCGATGGCGAGACCCGCCTCGCGCCCAAGGCCTTCTTCCGCGTGCCCACACCGGCGGGCCTGGCAAGAGAACTGAGCGGTTCGGGTGCAACCGGCGTCGACGGCCAGCGCCTGGCGCGCCGCGCGGCGGCCACCGCCGCCGAGCCAATCGCCATCGTCGGCATGGCCGGGCGTTTCCCGGGGGCGGCAGACGTCGATCGCTTCTGGCGCATGCTCTGCGACGGTCAGGAGGGCATCACCACCTTCAGCCCCGAGCAACTCGACCCGAGCCTGCCGGCGGAGTTGACCGCCGATCCGGCCTACGTGCGTGCCCGTGGGGTGATCGATCAGGTCGACCAGTTTGACGCGGCCTTCTTCGGCATCTCGCCGCGCGAGGCGGAGTTGATGGATCCGCAGCAGCGGGTCTTTCTGGAGGTCTGCTGGGAGTGCCTGGAGCGTGCCGGCCATGCGCCGGATGCCGCGCACATGCCGGTGGGTGTCTTTGCGGGCATGTACAACGCCAGTTACTTTCAGCGCCATCTGCTTCACCGGCCGGATCTGATTGCCCGTCTGGGCGAGTTCCAGGTCATGCTGGCGAACGAAAAGGATTACATCGCCACGCGGGTGGCCCACCGGCTGAACCTGACCGGCCCCGCCGTCAGCGTGCACACAGCCTGCTCGACGTCGCTAGTGGCCATCGCCCAGGCCGTCGCCAGCCTGCGGGCCGGGCAGTGCGACATGGCCCTGGCCGGCGGTGTTTCCATCACCTGCCCACCGAACAGCGGCTATCTCTACCAGGACGGCGCCATGCTGTCGCCGGACGGCCGCACGCGCAGCTTCGACGCCCAGGCGCGCGGCACTGTCTTCAGCGACGGCGCCAGCGTGGTGCTGCTGAAGCGTCTGAGCGATGCCCTGGCCGATGGCGACCAGGTCTGGGCGCTGATCCGCGGGGTGGCCGTCAACAACGACGGGCGCGACAAGGCGAGCTTCACGGCACCGAGCGTCGATGGCCAGGCGGCGGTCGTCGCAGCGGCGTTGCGTGCCGCCGAAGTCGACGCCCGCAGCATCTCGTACGTCGAGACCCATGGCACCGCCACGCCCATGGGCGACCCGGTCGAGGTCGAGGCCCTGACCCGTGCCTACCGCCAGCAGACCGCAGACACTGGTTTCTGCCGCATCGGTTCGTTGAAGAGCAATGTGGGCCACATGGTCACGGCAGCGGGTGCCGCAGGCGTCATCAAGACGGCTTTGGCCCTGACCAACGAGCATTTGCCGCCCAGCATCCATTTCGACAGCCCGAACCCGCAGATCGACTTCGCCACCAGCCCGTTCAGCGTTCAATCCGTCGGTGAACCGTGGCCGCGAGGCCGTGCCCCGCGCCGGGCCGGGGTGAGCAGTTTTGGTGTCGGCGGCACGAACGCCCATGCGGTGCTGGAAGAGGCGCCGGTTCAGGTGCCGTCGGCGCCAGCCAACGGGCCGCAACTGCTGATGTTGTCGGCGCGCTCCGCAGCGGCATTGGCTGCACAGGCCACGCGACTGGCCGAGCACCTGGGCCGCGCTCCGGCTATCAACCTGGCTGATGTGGCGCACACCCTTCAAGCCGGCCGCAGTGCCTTCGTGCACCGGTTGGCCGTGGCCGCGGGCTCGGTTGACGAGGCCGTGGCCCAACTGGCATCGGCCGACGCGCCTTGGCGAGTTGCGCGGGCACTGGGGGGCCAGCAGCGCGCCATGGTCTGGATGTTCCCTGGCCAGGGCAGCCAGTACGGCGGCATGGGCCGCGCCCTGTACGAGCGCGACAGCCATTTCAAGGAGGCTCTCGACGAGGCCTTGGCCGCCATGCGTGGCGTGATGACGGTCGACCTGAAGGCGCTGATGTTCGAGGGCGACGATTCGGCCTTGGTCGACACGGCGGTCACACAACCGGCCCTGTTCTGCATCGAGTACGCGTTGGCGCGTGCCTGGATGCCGCGCGTGGGCGCCCCGGTGGCGTTGATCGGCCACAGCGTCGGCGAGTTCGCCGCGGCCGCGATCGCAGGGGTGATGAGCCTGCCCGATGCCGCCCGGCTGGTGGCTCGGCGTGGCGCCTTGATGCAGTCCCAGCCGCCCGGCGGCATGCTGGCAGTGCGACTGCCGCGCGAGCAGGTCGAGGCCCGGCTGCCCCCAGAGTTATCCCTGGCCGCAGAGAACGCGCCGATGGCCTGCGTGGTCGCGGGCCCCCGCCCGGCATTGGCCAACTGGGCATCGCAACTCGAGGCCGAGGGCATTGTCGCCCGCACCTTGCATACTTCCCACGCCTTCCACTCGGCCATGATGGAGCCGGCGGTCGAGGCCTTTGCGCAGGAGCTTCAGGGGGTGGCGCTCAGCGCCCCGACCCTGCCGATTGCTTCGACGCTGACCGGCGCATGGATGCGTGCCGAAGACGCGACGGATCCGCGCTATTGGGCGCGCCATTTGCGCGAGACGGTGCAGTTCTCACGGGCCGTGCTCACCGTACTGGAGCAGCATACGGCTGTGTTTCTGGAAATCGGCCCCCGCGCCATGCTGTCCACACTGGCCCGCCAGCACACCCTGGCCGGACGGCCGCCGCCCATGGCCGTGGCCAGCCTGGCGGACAACCCTTCTGACGAACTCCACGCCTGGCAACTGGCGCTGGGCCATCTCTGGACGCTGGGGCACGATCCGCGCGAATCCGCCGCGTTCCCGGCCACGGGCCGGCGCCGTGTGGTGCTGCCCACGTACCCCTTCGAACGCAAGCGTTTCTGGGTCGATGCGCCCGTGCATGCCGCCGCGGTGAACGCGGCCGCGCCGCCGGCACTCCCTGCAGCCGCTGCGCTCGCCCCCCCCATTCCCGCATCAGGACCGACCACCATGACCACCATCGCCTCTGCTGACGCGTCGAGCCCCCGCCGGGCCCAGCTGGCCGCCCGACTGCGGGTGCTGTTCGAGGACATCTCCGGCTCCGATTTTGGGGAGGTGGATCTGTCCAGCGGCTTCGTGGAGCTGGGGCTGGATTCGCTCACGCTGACCCAGGCCGCCCTGCAGGTCAAGGGCGAGTTCAAGGTGGACATCAGCTTCCGCCAGCTGATGGAGAAGTACCGCAGCATCGACGCCCTGGCCGGCCACCTGGACAGCGTGCTGCCCGCTGAGGCCACCCCGGCCGCCGCGCCAGTGGCGACAACAGCCCCGGCGATGGCCTCCATGATGGTTGCCATGCCGGCGATGAGCGGCCCAATGGCTGGCGGCGACCTGGTTCAGCAGGTGATCCAGCAGCAGATGCAGCTGATGGCGCAGCAGTTGGCGATGCTGCGCGGCGGGGCACCGATGCCTGTTGCGCAGGCACCGGCCGCTGCCGTTGCGGCAACCCCGGCCACTGGTGCCGTGGCGGCAAAGCCTGCGGTGGAAGAGGGCGGTGCGGTCCGCTACGACGTCAAGAAGGCTTTCGGCGCCATCGCCCGCATCCACACCCAGCCAAGCGAGTTGACCGACCGGCAGCGCGCTCGCCTGAACGCGTTCATGCGCCGCTACACCGAGCGCACCCAGCGCAGCAAGGCCTACACGACCGAGCACCGCGGGCGCCTGGCAGACCCCCGCGTGGTCAACGGCTTCCGGCCGATGACCAAGGAGATCACGTACCAGATCGTCGTCGAGCGCTCCAAGGGCTCGCGGATGTGGGATCTGGACGGCAACGAGTACGTGGATGTGCTGAACGGCTTCGGCATGAACATGTTCGGCTGGCAGCCGGATTTCGTTCAGGCCGCCGTGCGCGAGCAACTCGAGCTCGGTTACGAGATCGGCCCGCAGCACCCCCTGGCCGGCGAGGTGGCCGAGCTGGTCTGCGAGCTGACAGGCTTCGACCGTGCCGGCCTGTGCAACACCGGCTCCGAGGCGGTGATGGCGGCGGTGCGCATCGCACGCACCGTCACCGGCCGCAAGACCGTGGTGCTGTTCACCGGCTCCTACCACGGCACGATGGACGAGGTCCTGGTGCGGGCCGGGCGCAACGCCAAGGGGATCCCGGCTGCCCCCGGCATCATGTCCGGTGTGTTCGGCGACGTGAGGGTGCTGGAGTACGGCACTGACGAGTCACTGGAGTTCATCCGCAACAACGCTGGCGACCTGGCCGCCGTGCTGGTGGAGCCGGTGCAAAGCCGCCGGCCAGATTTCCAGCCGCGAGAGTTCCTGCGCGAGGTGCGCGAGATCACCGAGAACAGCGGCACCTGCCTGATTTTCGACGAGGTCATCACAGGCTTCCGGGCCCACCTGGGCGGCATGCAGGCGCTGTTCGGCATCCGCGCCGACCTGGCCTGCTATGGCAAGGTGATCGGGGGCGGCTTCCCGGTCGGCGTGATCGCGGGAAAGCGCGACTACATGGACGCGCTGGATGGCGGCGCCTGGCAGTACGGAGACGACTCCATCCCCACGGTTGGGGTTACCTACTTTGCTGG
>CAYJEC010000268.1:0-5086 GCA_964369025.1 uncultured Ideonella sp.
GAGCCCAGGTCGGAGCGGACCATCCGCTGTACGCCAGCGGACAACGCGACGTCCGCATGGGCAAACCCCTTGTGGACTCGATAGCTGATGGCGCGGTCGTTGTACAGCGAGGCAAAGACCTCCTTCATCTTGTGCAGCACATCGTCGATGCCATGCACGTTGAGGAAGGTCTCCTGCTGGCCGGCGAAGGAGGCGTCCGGCAGATCCTCGGCTGTGGCAGAGGAACGCACGGCCCAGGTGGCATCCGGCGAATCGGCGGCAACACGGGCGTACTCGCTGCGCACGGCGGCGTCCAGCGCCGGCGGGAACGGGGCGTCGACCACCCACTGGCGGATCTCGGCGCCGGCTTCCGCCAAAGCGCGCACGTCGTCGATGTCCAGAGCCGACAGCCGGGCGTTGATGCGAGCGGTCAGATCGCCATAGGTCAGGAACTCGCGGAACGCATGCGCCGTGGTGGCGAAACCGCCGGGCACACGCACGCCGGAAGCGGCCAACTGGCTGATCATTTCGCCAAGGGAGGCGTTCTTTCCGCCCACCACCTCGACGTCGGTCATTCTCAGTTGTTCAAACGGGGCGACCAGGGCGGTCGCCAGGGGGCTTGATGACATGGGAGTGCTCCTTGATGACAAAAAACCGCGTGTCGCGCATCCCCTCCCGCACCAAACGGCCATGCTGCAGCGCTTGTGATTCTTGCTTCTAGGCTGCAGGGGCTCGTCTGGGGCATGGTTCGCGCTGCCGTCCGGCCGCGATCAATGGAGCACGTCAATGAGGAACCATTCTACGGAGGGATTGCCTATCATCGCTGAACCCTGGCTGAAACCAAGATGAGCATTCATGCCCAACCGCACCGTGTTTTTCGTCTCCGATGGCACCGGCATCACTGCTGAAACCTTTGGCAACTCGATCCTGGCGCAGTTTTCGGCCAAGCCGAGACACATTCGCCGGCCCTTCATCGACAGCGCCGAAAAGGCTGCCAAGGTGGTCTCGGAGATCAACGCCACAGCCGACGGCGAGGGGTGTCGCCCCATTGTCTTCATCACCCTGGCCAATGAGGCAATCCGTGAGGTGCTGACCAGCCCGGATTGCAAAGGCATGGTGATGGACATGTTCAAGGCCTTCGTCGAGCCGCTGGAGGCGGAGTTCGGCATGAAATCCAACCACCGGGTGGGCCGCTTTTCCGATGCCGCCAAGAGCGAGGAGTACAACGACCGGATCGAGGCGATCAACTTCTCGCTGGCCCACGACGATGGGCAATCGGCCAAGAACCTGGAGGCGGCAGACGTGATCCTGGTCGGCGTCAGCCGCAGCGGTAAGACCCCCACCTCGCTGTATCTGGCGATGCAGCACGGCATCAAGGCCGCCAACTACCCGCTGATCCCTGAGGATTTCGAACGCGCCCACCTGCCCTCCTCGCTCGCACCGCACAAGCGCAAGTGCTTCGGCCTGACGATCGACCCGGGCCGGCTCTCCCAGATCCGCAACGAACGCCGCCCTGGCAGCAAATACGCAGCGATCGAGAACTGCCGCTACGAGGTGCGTGAAGCCGAGCAGATGATGAAACGAAGCAGCATTGCCTGGCTCAGTTCGACCCACAAGTCGATCGAGGAGATCGCGACCACCATCCTGCGCGACATCCGGCCGGACCGGCTGATTTATTGAGCTGAAGTGCTGGCGTAGAGGCACACCGCAGCGGCCGCTGCGACATTCAGCGACTCTTCGCCGCCCGGCTGCGGGATGCGTACCGTGTGGGCACAGGCTGCCGCAAGCACCGGGTCGACTCCTTGCCCCTCGTGGCCGAGCACCCAGGCGCAGGGGTGCGGCAGGCGGCCCGAGCCCAGTTGCAGGCCGCCGTGCGGGCTGGTCGCCAGCATGGGAACCCTCAAGCTGGCGAGGTCAGCCACAGACAGGCCTTCGATCAGGCGAAGCCCGAAGTGCGCCCCCATGCCGGCGCGCATCACTTTGGGCGACCACAGGGCAGCCGTGCCCTTGATCGCCAGCACCTGGGTCACGCCGAAAGCCGCCGCACTGCGCAGGACACTGCCCACGTTGCCAGCGTCCTGCAGCCGATCCAGCACCAGACTGAATGCATCGGGGTCGAACGCGGCCTGCGCGGGGGTCTGGATCAGAGCGCCCACGCGCGCGGGTGACTCCAGGCTGCTCAGGCCATTGAACAAGGCGTCCGGAAGGCGCAACGTTCTGCGGGCCCGGTCGCCCCAGGCCCGCCACTCGCTGCGCTCCTGCCAAGCGCCGTCGGAGAAGATGAGTTCGTCCAAGGCCACGCCGCGCTGCAAGGCCGCCGACACGAGGTGATCACCCTCCAGCCAGACCTGGCCGTGCTTGCGGTAGGCGCCGGGGTCGGCAGCCAGTTTGCGGACCCGCTGCAACAGGGGGTTGTCTCGGGCAGTGAGGAGCAGCGGCTCCATCATGGAGACCCCTGGTCAGGCAGTACCTGACGGACAGGGCCGAAGCTGCGCCGGTGCACCACCGACGCGCCATGGGCTCGAAGCGCTGCCAGATGCTCCGGCGTGGGGTAGCCCTTGTGGGTGGCGAACCCGTATTGCGGATGTGCGGCGTCCAGTTCGGTGCACAGGCGATCCCGGTACACCTTGGCAAGGATGGACGCAGCCGAGATGGCCTGCACCTTGGCGTCGCCCTTCACGATGGCTTCAGCCGGCACCCGCAGCACAGGCAGGCGGTTGCCATCGACCAGCACCTTGGCCGGCAACAGGCGCAAGCCCTCGACGGCGCGGCGCATGGCCAGCAGGGTGGCCTGCAGGATGTTCAGCCGGTCGATCTCGTCGACGCTGGCCTCGGCGATGCAACAGCAAAGCGCCTTGGCTCGGATCTCGTCGAACAAAGCCTCGCGCCGGCGCCCGCTCAGCGTCTTGGAATCGCGCAAGCCTTTGATCGGCTTCAGATCATCCAGGATGACTGCGGCCGCGACCACTGGGCCGGCCAACGGCCCCCGCCCCGCCTCGTCGACGCCCGCCACCAGGCCAGGCGCGTCGAAGGAGAGCGCGATCTGCTCAGGCTTGGAGGATTTTCGCGATCGCATCGCCGGCTCGGCGCGCCGTGTCTTGGCGCAAGGTGTGGTGCAGGTCAGTCAGCCGCCGCGTCAGCGCAGCGCGCCGCGCCGCGTCGTCCAACCAGGCCAGGCCCTCGCGGGCCAAGGCCGCTGGTGTGGCGGCGTCCTGGATCAGTTCGGGCACGATGAAGTCGCGGCTCAGGATGTTGGGCAAGCCAAACCAGGGCTGGTAGGCGCGCCCCTTCATGTAGAGCCAGTTCAGCCAATGAACCCGGTAGGTGATGACCATCGGACGCTTGAACAACGCCGCCTCCAGCGTCGCGGTGCCGCTGGCGATGAGCGTCACATCGCAGGCCGCCAGGGCCTCGTGAGAGCGCCCCTCCAGCACCCGGATCGGCAAGCCTGCCGCGTGCAGGGCCAACATCGGCGACAGCAGGTCGGCCAGCCCAGGGGCCACCGGCAGCACGAACTTGATTTCGGGGCGTTGCCGGTGCATCTCGGCGGCAGCGCCCAGCAACGCTGGCGCGATGTGGCGGATCTCGCTGCGCCGGCTTCCCGGTAGCAGCGCCACCACGGTGTCGCCCTCGCCCAGCCCCAGATCCGCGCGCGCCGCAGCGCGAGGTGGCTCCAGGGGGATGGTGTCGGCCAGTGGATGGCCCACGAACGTGGCGGCGATGCCATGCCGGGCCAACAGCTCGGGCTCGAAGGGGAACAGGCACAGCACGTGGTCCGCCGCCAAAGCCAGCTTCTTCACACGCTCTGCGCGCCAAGCCCAGATCGACGGGCAGACGAAGTGCACGGTGCGGATGCCCGCGGCACGCAACGGCGCTTCCAGCCCGAAGTTGAAATCCGGCGCGTCCACACCGATGAACACATCCGGCCTGTCCTTCAGCAGCCGCTCACGCAACTCATTTCGAATTCCGAGCAGTTCGCGGTAGTGGAGCAAGGCGTCGACATAGCCAAACACCGACAGCTTGGCGCTCGGCCACCAAGCCTCGAAACCGCAAGCGGCCATCCGCGGACCGCCTATGCCAGCCGCGCGCAGCCCGGGCCAGCGCTCCGACAGCCCTGTCAGCAGCAGACTGGCAAGCAGGTCGCCCGAGGCTTCGCCTGCCACCAAGGCAAGGCGCGGCACCTGCGTGTCGTGGGTCACCGGGTCGTCCGTCAGCGGACGATGCCGCGCTTGGCCTGGGCGAGGAAGCCGAGCATGGCGTCGATATCGGCATCGGCCTCTGCCACGCTGCCACGCAACAAGTCGATGGCGGCAACGGCCTGTTCCAGGCTCAGGCCGTCGCGGTACAGCAGCTTGTGCATCTGGCGGATCACGCTGACGCGTTCGGCGCTGAAATCGCGCCGGCGCAGCCCAGTGACGTTCACGGCGCGCACGGCCAGCGGGTTGCCGTCCACCGTCATGAAGGGCGGGACATCCTGCGCCACGTGGCCCTGGAAGCCGATCATCGCGTGAGCGCCGATGTGCACGAACTGGTGCACGCCGCTCAGGCCGCCGATCACGGCCCAATCGCCGACGTGCACGTGCCCGGCCAACGTGGCGGCATTGGCCAACACAGTGTGGTTGCCCAGGCGCACATCGTGCGCGATGTGCACGTAGGCCATGATCCAGTTGTCGGAGCCGACTCGGGTGACGCCGTCCTCCTTCATCGTGCCCAGGTTGATCGTGCAGAACTCGCGGATGGTGTTGCGGTCGCCGATCACCAACTCGGTGGGCTCGCCGCCGTAACTCATGTCCTGCGAGATCGCCCCGATGGAGGCGAACTGGAAGATCCGGTTGCCCTGGCCGATGGTGGTGCGGCCTTCGATCACCACATGGGGACCGACCGAGGTGCCGCCTCCCAGGCGCACATGAGGGCCGATGACCGAGTACGGCCCGACCGTGACCGATGGGTCCAACTCGGCCGCGGGGTCGACCAACGCGGTGGGATGGATCTGGGCCATGGCTGGCGAGAGTTCAGCCCAGCTTTCGCATCGTGCACATCAACTCGGCCGCGGCGGCGAGTTCGCCAGCAACCGTGGCACGGGCCGGGTACTTGTGGATGCCGGCGC
>CAYJEC010000269.1:0-3269 GCA_964369025.1 uncultured Ideonella sp.
GTGGACAACAAGCCCGGAGCGGCCGGCAACATCGCGATGCAGGAAGTGGCCAACAGCACCGACGAGCACACCCTGATCCTCGGCCACATTGGAACGCTGGCGGTGAATCCCTACATTTTTCCAAAGCTGTCCTACGACGCGGCGCGGGACTTCACGCCCCTCACCCTGGTCTCGAAAGTCCCGAGCCTGTATGTGGTGCACCCGGACCTGCCGGTCAAAAACCTGAAGGAGTTCGTGGCCTATGCCAAGACCAAGCCCGGCCAGCTCAACTATGGTTCGGCGGGCAATGGCAGCGCTGGCCATCTGGCGTTCGAATACCTCAAGATGGTCAGTGAAACATTCATGCTGCATGTGCCCTACAGGGGCACCGGCCCGATGCTCACCGACCTGATGGCAGGCCGTCTGCAGGCAGCGGATGTGGGTGCACCCGCGCTGCTGGCCTTCATCAAGGCGGGCAAACTGCGCTGCATCGCCACGGGCTCGGCCCAGCGCCTGCCGCAGTTGCCCGATGTTCCGACCGTCGCCGAGTCCGGCTTCAAGGGCTTTGAGATGACCCAGTGGTATGGGCTGATGGTGCCGTCCCGATGGAACAAGGCCAATACCGCGAAGCTGGAAGCCGAAGCCATCAAGGCCGCGCGAGGTACCGCGGTCAAGGAAAAGCTGGCCCAGGAAACCGCGCTGGCCGTGGGCAACACCGGCGCCGAGTTCGACGCTTTCATCAAGGCCGAACAGGCCCGCTGGAAGCCCGTGATTGCACGGGCCCAGATCAAGCCCGAAGGGCTGGGCTAAGCGGCGCCCGACCCGTTCAACAACCCCCACACCCTGGCCGCCGTCAGCGGCATCTGAAGGCCCGGGCCAGCGCATCGGCCACGGCGTTGACCAGGCAGGGCTTGGCGTCGCTGGTGACAGATCAGATCAACTCATGTGGAGGCGGATCAAGCGACGTTCGGTAGGCGCCCAATGTAGCGCCCCCGGGGGCGGATCACCTGCGTCACTTTCAGCTGCTCAATGCTGTGGGCCAACAGGCCGACGCTGCGCGCTGTCGCAAAGAGGCCAAATGCGGCGTCCAGGGGCAGTCGACAATGTGCCACCAGCGCCGCCAGGGCCGCGTCAATATTGGGCTGCAAGCCGGTGAGACGCGTGACCTTCTCAAAAAAGCGCGCGATGACTTCGGGCGGATCGAACGAGGCCAGCAATGCCGCCGCGCGCGGGTCACCATCCGGATAGAGGTGGTGCCCAAAACCGGCCAGTGGCAACGCGTTGGAAAGATAATGGTCAACGACCTTGTCCTCGCCGAGACGCTGCACTTCGTCGAACAAGGCCTGTACACGGCCGGATGCATCACCATGCAGCGGCCCGGACATGGTGGTCAGCCCGGCCAGTAAACAGGCTGGTAGAGACGCACCTGTCGATGCTGCAATGCGTGCGGCAAACGCTGAACTGGTCAGTTCGTGATCGGCCAGCAAGACCATGGCTGTGCGCAGCAACTCTCCAATTTCAGCAGGCTGTTGCCAGCCCTGGGCAAACCGCAAGTGCAAGGGCTGCTTATTGGCCTTTCGCGCCCCGAAACCCGTTGCGAGCGTACCGACGAGGATCTGAGCCTCGTCGTGCAGCACACGCGTGAGACGGCCCTGCGTGCTGTGCCCCATGGCCGCCAGACCGGCGATGGCCAGGAACGCCGTGGTCCGCCCCGCCGGATGAGACCTGGGCGGCTCCAGTCCGGCAAAACCAACAGGCTGCTCGGCGTCCCAGAGCAGTTGAGCCACTTCTTCGAGAGTCGCTGCCCGGGCCAGTTGGACAGCGTCCTGGCCCCGGTAGTAGGGCCGCCCCCGGAAGAAGGCGCAAAGCGCGGTCGGGATGCTGGGTTCCGAGCCGAACATTGTGTTGGCTGCGACGGTTGAACGTTTGCGGCCGTCCTGTTTGCGTTTGGCCAGACCGGCGACGTCTTCCGCGCGGTAAAGGCTGCGACGCGTGTCGGCCTGATCTGGCATGACTTCGAGCCTGCCGCGGCTGACATAGGCGTACACGGTCTGCGGTTGCACCCCCAGCAGGCGGCAAGCTTCAGCCAATGGAATCCAGGCGGCCATATTTTGAAAACAGTCCTGAGCGAGGGTTTGTATATTGATTTTATACATCAATATTGACCAAATTATCAACACAGACTTACGATGCCGCCAGCTCCACATCCATCGACCTGCACCCGAGTTGACAACAGCCTTTGCATGAAACCCCGAGTCCTCCAACTCAATCCGATCCTGATCCCGGCAATCAATGAACAGCTGGCTTCGCTCTATTGCGTCCACAAGTTGTTTGAGACCGCTGACCAGGATGCCTGGCTGAATGAACACGGCGCATCCATCGATGCGGTGATCACCGGGGGGCACACCGGCATTTCGCGCGCCATGCTCCAGCAGTTGCCGCGTCTGAAGGTCGTTGCGGTCAATGGTGTGGGCACCGATGCCGTCGATCTGGCCTATTGCCGCGAACGCGGCCTGCCTGTGACTGCGACGCTGGGCGCACTGACCGAAGATGTGGCCGATCTGGCCATCGGACTGCTGATTGCCGCCTGTCGCAACCTGTGCGCAGGTGACCGTTTTGTGCGGGAGGGCCTGTGGGAGAAATACCCGCAGCCCAGCGCGATCCCGCTGGCCCGGCGGTTCAGCGGCATGCATGTCGGTGTCGTCGGCATGGGCCGGGTGGGGCGCGCCGTGGCGGCCCGCGCAGCGGCCTTTGGCTGCCCGATCAGCTATACCGACCTGCACGAAATGCCCGATGTGCCGCACCGGTTCACAGCGTCGCTGCTCGAACTTGCGCGTGACTGCGATGCCTTGGTTCTGTGTGCGGCGGCGGACAAGGCCGAGGCCATCGTGAACGCCCAAGTGCTCGACGCGCTGGGGCCTCGTGGTTTCCTGGTCAATGTGGCGCGCGGCCGGCTCGTGAATGAGACCGACCTGGCGGCAGCCGTTGAAGCGGGCCGGATCGCGGGTGCCGGCCTGGACGTCTTTGTGGACGAGCCCCATGTGCCACCCACAGTGCGCCTGTCCGAGCGGGTCACCCTGCAGGCCCACCGCGCAAGTGCCACGTGGGAGACGCGCGCCGCCATGGGTGAGATGGTCCTGGACAGCATTGCGCAGGCATTGCGCGGCGAACGCCCCGCCCTGAGCAAGCAGCGCCTGATAGGCGCCGTGCTCGACGACCCGCCCGTGTTAGAACACCACGACCTGGTCGGCATCGCGGATGGTCGACAGGCTATGGGCGATCACGAATGT
>CAYJEC010000269.1:3279-5077 GCA_964369025.1 uncultured Ideonella sp.
GTCAAAGGATCGAGACCCAATGAAGTTGAACCGCCGCTCCCACCTGACGCTGTCTATCGCACTGGGATTGGCGGCGGTCACATCTGCCAGCGCACAGAGCTTCCCGAGCCGCCCGGTCACGCTGGTCGTCCCTTTTCCGCCAGGGGGTGGAACCGATACCGGCGGACGAATCATTGCCGAGCAACTCGGCCGGCGCTGGGGGCAAACCGTCGTTGTTGAAAACAGGGGTGGTGCTGCCGGCCAGATCGGAGCCGACGTTGTGGCCAAGGCCAAACCGGATGGCTATACCCTGCTTTTGGGCAATATTGGTACCCAGGCCATCAACCCGTCGCTTTATCCACGCCTGCCCTACAACGCGGACACAGCATTTGCGCCGATCTCTTTGGTGGCCGAACTACCGTTGGCCATGATGGTGAACCCTGCCGTTCCGGCCAACACCGCCGAAGAGTTCATTGCGTACGCAAAGTCGCGACCCGGCAGGCTGAGTTACAGCAGTGCCGGTGCAGGAGGTGCACCCCACCTTGCCGCCGAAATGTTCAAGGACCGGACAGGCACCTACATCCTGCATGTGCCCTATCGAGGTGGCGGCCCCGCCATTGCGGACCTTCTTGCGGGTCATGTTCATCTGTCATTCATGACGGTGCTCGAAGCATCCGGCCACATCAAAGCGGGCAAGCTTCGGGCCTTGGCTGTGACGGGGGACAAGCGGGTGCCTGCCCTGGCTGACGTCCCGGCACTTTCCGAAAAAGTCCTGCCAGGGTTCAACGCGATCTCCTGGCTTGGCCTGCTGGCACCCGCCGGAACGCCCACGCCAATCGTTGAGAAAGTTGCCGCAGATATTCGGGCCATCCTTGCCGACGAATCCGTCAAGGCCCGGTTCATCTCCTTGGGCGGCGTGCCGCGTGCAACCACGCCGCATGAATTTGCCCAGACGATTGCTGAAGACCGGCGTCGCTACGCACAGATCATCCGCGACCGGAAAATCACGCCGGATTGAACTTGAACAGCATTGATCCAACGCGCCTGAACCTTGTTGTTCCGGCACCTGAAGTCACCGCGTTGAGTGTGGCGGGAGAGACCTCGGCGTTTCCCGTCGGTCGGGTCTTTTGCATTGGCCGGAATTACCGGTGGAGCGTCGACGAGCCCCTCATTCGCCAGGAAATGCCTTCGTGGTTCATGAAGCCGGCCAATGCAGTCGTGCCCGCCCGCGGCATATTGCCCTACCCGAAGGAAACGAACGATCTTTGCCACGAAGTCGAACTGGTGGTTGCCATTGGCTGCGGTGGCGAGTCCATTGATCCTGCTCTGGTTGAGGGACAACACATTTGGGGCTATGCGGTCGGTCTGGATCTCACCCGGCGCGACCTCCAGCAGCTGGCCAAGCGCAGCGGTGCGCCGTGGGAGCCCTCCAAAGCGTTTGACTCTTCTGCCCCTTGCTCGGCGCTGGTCCCGGCAAAGACCTGCAGCCACCCGCGCAATGGCGCCATCTGGCTGAATGTCAACGGCGCGCAGCGGCAATGCGCCGATCTGGCCGGCCTTATCTGGCCAGTCAGTGAGCTCGTGGCCATGCTGTCCAGGTCAGTGTTGTTAAGAGCGGGTGACCTGATTTTCACGGGCACACCGGCAGGTGTTGGTCCATTGCAACCCGGGGATTTCATTGAGGCCGGCATCACGGGGATTGGCGAGTTCAACATGACAGTGGGCCCGCGTTCATCGGACACCCCCCAACAGGTCACCCTACCAGCCGGGCAAGGAGCGCTTCAATGAACACGTCCCATGATGGAAAAATTGCGCTCGT
>CAYJEC010000270.1:0-5075 GCA_964369025.1 uncultured Ideonella sp.
CGGCGAAGTGCTGGGCGACCACCAGAGCGGCAACATGATGGAGGTGGGTTTCCAGCTCTACAACGACATGTTGAGCGAGGCCGTTCGGGCCCTGAAGAATGGCCAGGAACCGGATCTCCTTTCACCCACCAGCGGCGTCTTCGGCAGCACCACCGAGATCAATCTGCACGCGCCCGCCCTGCTGCCAGACGCCTACTGCGGCGACGTGCACATGCGCCTCAGCCTGTACAAGCGCCTGGCCAGCGCCGAGCGGCCCGAACACCTGGATGCACTGCTGGAGGAGGTCACCGACCGCTTCGGCAAGCTCCCCCCCCAGGGCCAGACCCTGTTCGACACCCACCGCCTGCGCATCCAGGCCAAACCCTACGGTGTGCAGAAGATCGACGCCGGCCCACGCCTGATGCAGATCACCTTCCGCCCCAACCCGCCGATCGACGGCATGAGGATCATCGAGTTGGTGCAGAAGAACCGCCACATCAAGCTGGCCGGCAACGACAAGCTGCGAATTGACCGCGAGATCGCCGAGCCGCGCGACAGGGCGCAGTTCATGCGGGATACGCTGAGGGCATTGGGGCAGCCGGTCGCCCGTTGACTGTCCGGTACGCACGTGGCCACTGGTCCAATGGGCCACTGGGCCAGACGCGCACCGCACGATGAGCCCTGTTCCGATGCATCGGCAAAGGATAATTCTCCAATCTGCAGTCCCGCCGCCGACTCACCTGTGTCCACCCAACTCGCCCCCGGCCTCTTCATCCGTGGTTTCACGCCCCCGTTGGCGCTGGCTGATTTCAAGCTGGTGGCCTTCGACATGGATTCGACGCTGATCAACATCGAGTGCGTGGACGAGATCGCCGCGGCCGCCGGCCGCAAGGGCGAGGTGGCCGCCATCACCGAGGCCGCGATGCGCGGCGAAATCACCGACTTCAAGGACAGCCTGCGGCGACGCGTCGCGCTGCTGTCCGGGGTCGGCGAGACGGCGCTTCACGAGGTGTACACACGGAGGCTGCAGTTGAACCCCGGTGTCGAGGCTTTCGTCGGCGCCTGCCGGGCAGCGGGCCTGAAGACCCTGCTGGTCTCGGGTGGTTTCACCTACTTCAGCGAGCGAGTCCGCCACCGCCTGGGGCTGGATTTCGCCCGCGCCAATGTGCTGGAGATCACCGACGGCCACCTCACCGGCCGCTTGCTCGACCGGCCTTGGGGCGACATCGTCGACGGCGCAGAAAAGCGCCGGGTGCTGCTGGAGGTCTGTGAACTGATGGGCATCGAGGCCCGGCAGGCCATCGCCGTGGGCGACGGTGCCAACGACCTGCCGATGATGAGCGTGGCGGGACTGTCCATTGCGTTCCATGGCAAGCCTGCCGTACGAGGCCAAGCGATGGTGTCGATCGAACAAGGCGGCATGGAGCGGGCGCTCGAAGTGCTGCGCTGAACCCTAGGGGGTGAGGCTGGTGTTCGGTGATGACCCCGAGGGGGTGCCGGTCCCGGATCCAGCGGCTTCGGGGGACTCCGTGGCGGGTTCGTCGCCGGGGCGCCGAGTTCATCGCACCGGCGGCCTGCACCGGCAACAGGCGAAGACAATCAGCCCATGCCGTACCGTGACGCCCCCGCGCCAGAGCCGACACCTGGCGTCCGGCTCAACCAGATGCTGAACCTTCGGGTGGTGGCGGCGTTGTTCCACGTCTGCCTCGTGTTGGCGCTTTCCCGCTCGATCGCGTGGGTGTCGGAGAGCGCCGACGCCGCCGAGTGGGTGGCCAACCTGGCGCGGTTCACGCGCCAGTGTTTCATCAGCGGCTGCTGCATTCTCCTTCTGGCAGCGGTGGCCGAGCAGGGACTCGCGCGCTGGCCGGTGTCCCACCGTGCGGGCCTGCTGGTGCGCGGCATGGCCATCGGGCTCGGTGCCACGGTCGGCGCATTCACGCGCTATGGAGTCTTCTACTACCCCGACTTCAGGACCCCTATTGAATGGCCTTGGTTCCTGTACACCGTCGGCCTGTGGACGGTGCTGGGCGGCTTCGGCCACGCGTTGCTGCACCTGGCTGCGGCGGACCGGCTGGCCCGGGCCCGCCTGGCCGAAGCTGCGCGGGAGCGCGAGCGGCTGGCGGCGCAACAACTGCAGGCTGAAATGTCGGCGCTGCAGGCTCAGATCGAGCCGCACTTCCTGTTCAACACGCTGGCGAACGTGAAACGGCTATACGAGGTGGCGCCGCAACGTGGGCGCGAGATGCTGGTCAGCCTGGTGGCTTACCTTCGTGCCGCGCTGCCCAGCATGCGCACCCACGAGGCCAGGCTGGGCGACGAGTTGGAGCGTGTGCGCCACTACCTGGAGATCCTGCGCATGCGCATGGGTGAGCGGCTGCGCTACACCATCGACGCCCCCGCCGAGTTGCAGGGTGCGCTGATCCCCCCGATGGTGCTGCCCACACTGGTCGAGAACGCGATCCAGCATGGCTTGTCGCCGCTGCCCGAAGGCGGCTCGGTGCGGGTGAGCGTGCGTAGCCTGCCCGAAGGCTGCCTGGAAATCGAGGTGCGTGACGACGGCCGCGGTTTCGTGGCCAGTGCTGGCACCGGCGTGGGCCTGGCCAACACCCGCGCTCGCCTTGCCGGGCTGTATGGCGCGGCCGCCACGCTGAGCCTGGAAGCCGCCGATCCGCGCGGTGTGACCGCGCGTGTGCGAATGCCGTGGCGGCGAGCCGCTCAGGCAACACCGAGCTTGGCGGCAGAAGGCGCGACATGACGAGTTGGGCCTCAACGACGGTCTTGCAGCCCCAACCCAGCGGTGCACGGTGGCGCTTTGTCGCGGCATGGCGTTCGTTGAAGTGGCGCGAGTTGGCTGCCTTCTCGGCACTGGGCTTGCTCTATGGCGCGGTCGATCTGAGCGCCCTGAGCGAGTTGAAGCAGGCAGAACAGACCTGGCCGTTGTTCTGGCGGCTTCTGCTTTCGCCCGTCATCTGCTCTTTGGTCCTGATGCTGGCCTGGCTTCCGGCTGACCGCAGCCCCGCTCAGGCACCGGGCCGGGCCGCCTCGCTGATCTGGGCCACGGTGCTGGGCTCAGCCGCCGCAGCCGGCGTCATGTGGAGCCTGACGGCCGCAGGGCTTTGGCCCTCTTGGGCCGATCTGTGCGCTCCGAAATGCAAGGTGCCACCCCCAGCGGTGCTGCTGGTTGCCAGCGACTTCCTCGGTGTGTTGCTGCCTGGGGCCATGGCGGTTGGCGTGGTCGAACTGTGGCGTCGTCGGCGTCACGCCGAGGCCGAACTGCAGGGCGCCCTGCATGAGCACGATGCGCTGGCGCGCCGCGCCATGGCCGCCAGGTTGGCTGCGGTGCAGGCTCAGGTGGAGCCACACTTCCTGTTCGACGTGCTGGTCGACATCGAGCAGCAGTACGCCGGTGCCGCACCGACCGAAGCCGCCGATCAACTCGATCGGCTCATCACGCACCTGCGTGTGGCGTTGCCACGGCTGCGCGAGAACAACGCAACCACCCTGGACGCCGAAGCGGCCCTGCTGGATAGCTACCTCGCACTCTGGCGAGGGCTTCACGGCAAAACGATTGCCTACCGAACGGATTGGGCATCCGGACTGGGCAGCCGGCGCTTGCCGGCCATGCTGCTGCTGCCGCTGCTGCAACGCGCACTTCGCCTGGCCACGCCGTGCCCCAGCGCGATCGCGCTGCGAGCCGAAGCCATGGCGGGCGGCATGCGGCTTACCCTCATGATTGCGCAGACCGGCCTGTGTGGGGACGATGCCGAGTTGGAGGCCCAGCGGGAGCGCCTGCGGGTGTTGGCCGGCGACGCCGCCAAGCTGCGATGCGAAAGCGCAGATGGAGCCACGACCTTCGCACTGGAGTTGCCTGCATGAAAGCGCCCACCGCCGTTGTCGCCGAGGACGAGTCGACCCTGCGCGCCGAGCTGATCGAGCAGATCGGCGCCCTGTGGCCTGAAGTGGCCATCGTCGGCGAGGCCAGCGACGGCGTGCAGGCCCTGCGTCTGCTGGATGAGCTGCGCCCCGATGTGTTGTTCCTCGACATCCACATGCCAGGCGCCACGGGGCTGGATGTGGCGCGGCAGGCCAGCGGCCGCAGCCATGTGGTGTTCGTCACAGCCTACGACGAACATGCCCTGGCTGCGTTCGACCACGGCGCCGTGGACTATGTGTTGAAGCCGTTGTCGGCGGCACGGCTGTTCACCGCCATTTCGCGCATCAAGCAGCGCCTGGGCGACGCCCCCGGCGACCTGGGAGCGGTGCTGGACCGCCTGGCCACGTTGCCCGCAGCCACCCCGGCTCGCACATGGCTGCGCTGGATCAACGCCTCGGTCGGACAGACCCTGAAGCTGATCACGGTTGATGAGGTGTTGTACTTCCAGGCCGACAACAAGTACACCCGCGTCGCCACGCGAGAAGGCGAAGCTTTGATCCGCAAACCGCTGAAGGAACTGGTGGATGAGCTGGACCCCCAGCAGTTCTGGCAGATCCACCGCTCCACACTCGTCAATGTGACTGCCATTGCCGGCGCCAACCGGGACTTCCGTGGCCGCCTCCAAGTGAAGTTGAAGGACCGAAACGAGAGCCTGCTGGTGGCCGAGAGCTACGCGCACCTTTTCAAGCAGATGTGACGTGAGGCGCCCGGCGGCGGGTCAGCCGGTGAGTTGGGCCCAGACCTTTTCGAGCCGCTTCACCGACACCGGTTGCGGTGTGCGCAATTCCTGCGCAAAGAGGCTGATGCGCAGTTCTTCCAGCAGCCACCGGAACTCGTCCATCCGTGGATCATGCTGGCCCTTCAGATCGGCCACACGGCGCAGGTAGCGCTGCTCCAGCGGCCGCAGTTCGGCCAGTCGCTGGGCATCGCGCTGCGGGTCTGAACGCAGCTTGTCGAGCCGCATCACCACCCCCTTGAGGTAGCGGGCGAAATGCTGCATCTGGCTGTAGGGCGCCGCGGCCACGAACTGCTTGGGCACCAACCTTTGCAACTGCGCGCCGATGTCCTCGGCCACTTCCTTGGAAGGTTTGCTGTCCTTGAGTTTGCGCTGCGCCGCTGAAAACTCGGCGAGTACGGTTGCAGACAGGCGGGCCACCTCCTG
>CAYJEC010000271.1:0-2217 GCA_964369025.1 uncultured Ideonella sp.
GCCGCGCGACGATGCCGAAGCGGTCGCGCAGCGGGTTGGTCAGCATGCCGGCGCGGGTGGTGGCGCCCACGAGCGTGAAGGGCTGCAGGTCGAGCTTGATCGAGCGCGCGGCCGGGCCCTCGCCGATCATGATGTCGATCTGGTAGTCCTCCAGCGCGGGATACAGGATCTCCTCGACCACCGGCGAGAGGCGGTGGATCTCGTCGATGAAGAGCACATCGTTCTTCTCGAGGTTGGTGAGGATGGCGGCCAGGTCCTTCGGCTTCTCCAGCACCGGCCCGCTGGTCTGGCGAAGGTTCACGCCGAGCTCGTTGGCGATGATGTGGCTCAGCGTGGTCTTGCCCAAGCCCGGCGGCCCGAACAGCAGCACATGGTCGAGCGCCTCGCTGCGTTTCCTGGCCGCGCCGATGAAGATCTCCAGCTGTTCGCGGGCCTTGGCCTGCCCAACGTACTCGGCCAGGCCCTTCGGGCGCAGCGCGCGCTCCAGCGCCTCCTCCTGCACCGAGGCCGGGCTGGCGGTCACCACGCGCGGGCCGCGCTCGGGCAGGCCGAAATCGTCAGTCTGGATGGACATACAGCCATTATCACCGCCGAGGCGCTGTCTACAATCGCGCTGTGCTGACACTTCGCCATCACCTTCGCCGGCTGTCGTGGATCGCCCTGCTGGCGATCTTCGGCCTGGCGATTGCACCGACGATCTCGCGTGCAATGTCAGCGGGCGGTGGCAACTCGGCCTGGGCCGAGGTCTGCACGCCCCAAGGCGTGAAGGTTGTGGCGGCCATGGCCAGCCAGGGTGATGCACCGGCGCCTCAAGCCGGCGGCCTGCATCTGGACCATTGCCCGCTTTGCGGCCTTGGCGCTGATGCCCCGCTGCCGCAGACGCCGCGGGCACACGAGGTGGAACCGGGGCCCGACGATGCGGTACCGCTGCTGTTTCTGCGGGCACCTCGCCCGCTGTTTGCGTGGGCCGCAGCCCAGCCGCGGGCCCCACCACTGAACTCCTGAGCCCCGCCCAGTGCGGGTGAGCGGCATCGCAGCCCGCCAGGGCGGGTGATGCCTTTCACGCCGGGGTCGCAATGTGCGGCCCGGCATGCCACATCACGGCTCATGCCGTGGTTTCGCGCATGACCTCAGGAAACCTCCATGTACCAATTGCCCGCCCGTGCTGGCCTGGCGGACCCGATTCCAAAGGGCCGTCGACAGGCTGCGCCGCGCCGATCGCCACCAGCCAGAAGCCTGGCGACGTAATGGGTCCTTCGCGTCATCATGTCCGTTGCGGCTGCCAGTTCGTCGGCGCACGACTTTCGTGTCGGTGATGTCGTCATCGACCACCCGTACGCACTGCCATCGATTCCGGGCAGCCCGAATGGGGCGATGTACCTGCGCACGCTGAAGAACACGGGCGATCAGGCTGACCGCCTGCTGGGGGCGCGCACGCCGGCCGCTGCGTCGGTGGAGATCCACCACATGCGGACAGATGCCGGGCAGTTGGCGCGCATGCGCGCCGTCGACGCCGTGCCCATGCCGCCACGCAGCGCGCAGAAGCTGATGCATGGCGGCCAGTGGCACCTGATGCTGCTCAACCTGAAAGCGCCTCTGAAGAACGGCGATCACTTCCCCGTCACCCTGCGCTTCGAGCGTGCCGGTGACAAAGAGGTCACCGTTTGGGTGCAGCAGCCGCGCGCCGCCGCCAGCACGGCCAAGCACGCGGATTGACCCTCGACCCTTCCATCCACCACTTCAACCACCTCTTGGCCCTGGAGCCTGAATGAAACACCATCCTCTCGCCACCTCCGCCCGCATCGCCGTGCGTGGCCTCTTGCCGCTGGCACTGTGCTTGGCGGGGCCAGCCGCGCAGGCCTCGTGCGGCGCCGCGTCGTGCAATCTTCTCAATGACCGCTTCGCGCTCGGCACCTGGGAGCACGCCGGCTGGAGCGTCGATCTGCGCCTGGAATCCGTCACGCAGGATCAGTTGCGCGCAGGCACGAAGCACATTTCCCCGGCTGACCTGCCCGAGGGTGAAGAGGCGATCGAGCGGCATACCCGGAACCTGAACCTGGTGACGACGCTGGACTACGCCATCGACAAGCAGTGGTCAGTGGCGCTGCGCGTGCCGGTCCTGAGCCGCGACCATGCGCACGACCTGCTCGACGAAGAGACCGGCGAGATCGGCGCGCACGAGCACTGGCGCACCACCCGTGTCGGCGATGTGCAGGC
>CAYJEC010000271.1:2227-5071 GCA_964369025.1 uncultured Ideonella sp.
CGGTGGCAGGCGCCCTCCTCGACGCCAGACTTCAGCTGGGCTCTCACCGGTGGCCTGAAGTTGCCCACCGGCAGCCGCACGGTCGCCAATGGCGACGGCAGCGTGGCCGAGCGCACGCTGCAGCCCGGAACCGGCACCACCGACCTGGTCATCGGCGCTTCGGCGCGCACCGTGCTGGGCTTGGCCGACGCGCTGAACCTGCAGTTCACCTGGACCCAGGCCACCGGTGCCAAGGACGACTTCAAACCGGGCAGGCGTCTGGAGCTGTCTGCCGGCTGGGCGCACGCCATGTCGCCCACCTGGAGCCTGCTGCTGCAGGCCAACCTCAGCCAACGCCAGCGAGACAGCGGCGCCGAGGCTGAACCCGAGCTGAGCGGCTCCACCACGCTGAGCCTGTCGCCTGGTGCCAGCGTGGCCCTCGGGCATGACGACACGCTGTATGGCTTCGTGCAGGTGCCGGTGTACCAGAAGGTCAACGGCATCCAACTCGTGCCGCCATACAGCCTGGCCGTGGGTTGGACCCACGCCTTCTGATCTCATCCGGGAGCGTCACATGAACTCACTGAAATCGATCCTGCCACCTGGCGGGCTCCTTTCGCTCGATTCGGGCGAGGCACTCTTCGAATCCGGCGCTACCGGTTCGGTCTGGATGTTGGAGGCGGGCGCACTGCGGCTGGATCGCGTCGACCGCGGCGCAGCGCAGTTCAGTCAGATTGTCCTGCCGGGGGACCTGGTTGGATTGGAGGTGCTCGCTTCGCACCGGTACGGCTACACGGCGCGCGCCATCGTGCCTTGCGAGCTGCGCCCACGCTTGCTGCCAACCGACGATGAGCGGCGCCTGGACCTGGTGGCAGGCCTGATGCAATGGCAGCGCCGCAGCAGCGACCTGATCGCGCTGCGCTCGGGCTCGGCGCAGGACCGCCTGAAGCACCTCCTCGTGCTTCTGACACCGGAAGGGGCGGCGCCCGGCGGGCACGGTGCCCATTGCGCGTTGCCGACCATTCGTGACATGGCGGCCATCATCGACACCGCGCCGGAGACCGTGTCGCGGATCTTCGCCAACCTGAAGCGGGCCCGGATCGTCGACGGCCGCCGGCGGCAGGGCGCAAGCTACAGCCTTGCACACCTGCGCGAAGCCGACTGGCCGGTCGGCATGACGCGCAGCAACGGCCTGCTTCGCCATGCCTTGGCGCAGGCCTGAGCCGGCCGCCGTCCGGCACACTCTCATTCATAGGCCGTGCGGGCCAGGTCAGGCCCCCGCATGCGTCGTTCTACCTTTGGCCTGCATCTGGAAGGCAAGAAACATGTTCACTCCCCGTTGGTTGGCGATGGCCACCTTGTGCGTCGCCGCCTCGACACCAGCCTGGTCGCAGACCGTGGTGAAGGACCCCTGGGTGCGAGGCACCGTGGCGCAGCAGAAGGCCACCGGCGCCTTCATGCAGATCACCTCCACCCAAGGCGGCAGGCTGCTTTCGGCCGCCTCACCCGTGGCCGGTGTGGTGGAGGTCCACGAGATGAAGATGGACGGCAGCGTGATGAAGATGGGCGCCATCCCGTCGCTCGATCTGCCGGCCGGCAAGAACGTCGAGCTGAAGCCGGGCGGCTACCACGTGATGCTGATGGACTTGAAGAAGGAGCTGAAGGCTGGCGACACCGTGCCGCTGACCCTGGTGGTCGAGGGCAAGGACGGCAAGAAGGAATCGCTGGAGATCAAGGCGCCCGTGCGCGCGCTGGGTGCGCCCGCCATGGGTCACTGAGGCTTCAGCCCAGCGACTTCAGCGCCAGCTTGATGCCTTCGCTCACGCCCACGTCCGCCGGCAGCTTCTTCAGCGCGGCGGCGGCGTCCTTCTCGTTGTAGCCCAGCGCCATCAGGGCCTGCACGATGTCCACCTGGGCCTCGCTGGCCACCTGGGCGGATGGCAAGCCGAGGTCGGCGCCCAGCTTGCCCTTCAGCTCCAGCAGCAGGCGCTCGGCTGTCTTCTTGCCGATGCCAGGCACCTTCTGCAGGCGGCCGCTCTCCTGCCGCGAGATGGCTGTGGCCAGTTCGGGGACCGACAGCCCGGAGAGGATGGCCAACGCGGTGCGCGGGCCGACCCCGGAGATCTTGATCAGCTCGCGGAAGGTGCTGCGCTCCTGGCCGGTCAGGAAGCCGTAGAGCAGGTGCGCGTCCTCGCGCACGATCAGGTGCGTCAGCAGCGTGACCCGCTCGCCCAGGGCGGGCAGGTTGTAGAAGGTGCTCATCGGTACATCGGCTTCGTAGCCGACGCCGTTGACGTCGATGAGCACGAGCGGGGGGGACTTTTCCGCGAGCAATCCCGAGAGGCGGCCGATCATGGCGGAGGATTATCGTTTGCCGGACAATCGCCGCCTTCGCCTCAACCACCCGCACGCGTGATCCTCCGCCACACCTTCTCGCCGCTCGACAACAACCGCCTGGGGCACCTCTGTGGCGCGGTCGACGAACACTTGCGCGCGATCGAGGCGGTGCTGCCGGTCACGATCACCCGGCGCCAGGGGAGCTTCCGCATCGACGGCAGCAAGCGCGACGCGGAGCGCGTGCTGGTGCTTCTGGAATCGCTGTACGAGCGGGCGAAGAAGCCCATCCATGCCGAGACCCTGCAACTGGCGTTGGACGACCTGCGCCGCGGCAGCACGCCGGTGCCGACGGCCTCGGCCCAGGATGGCGACATCGTGCTGCACACGCGCCGTGCAGATCTGACCGGCCGCACGCCCAACCAGGTGCAGTACCTGCGGCAGATCCTGTCGCACGACATCACCTTCGGCATCGGCCCGGCCGGCACTGGCAAGACCTTCCTGGCGGTGGCCTGTGCGGTGGATGCGCTG
>CAYJEC010000272.1:0-5060 GCA_964369025.1 uncultured Ideonella sp.
CCTGCGGCGCCAACATGAACTTCGACCGCCTGCGCTTCGTCGCCGAGCGGGCCGAGTTCGGCGAGCAGCGCGAAGCCCTGTTTGCCGTCACCATCCCCGAGGAGCGGGGCAGCTTCAAGCGCTTCTGCGAGTTGATTGGCACACCGGGTCATCCGCGCTCGGTGACCGAGTTCAACTACCGCATCTCGGACGCCAGCGTGGCCCATGTCTTCGTCGGCATCGCCATCGCCAAGCGCGAGGAAGCCGGCAAGATCGCCCGCAACTTCGTACGGCACGGCTTCGCCACGGTCGATCTGACCGACGACGAACTGGCCAAGGAGCATGTGCGCCACATGGTGGGCGGGCGCAGCGAGCTGGCGGCCGACGAGCGGCTTTACCGCTTCCAGTTTCCCGAGCGGCCGGGCGCCCTGATGCGCTTTCTGGCCGCCATGCACCCGGGCTGGAACATCAGCCTGTTCCATTACCGCAACCAGGGCGCCGACTACGGGCGGATCCTGGTCGGCATCCAGGTGCCCAAGGCCGATAAGCAGGCTTTCAAGGATTTCCTGGCGACGCTCGCCTACCCCTGCGTCGACGAGACCGACAACCCCGTCTACCGCCTGTTCCTGCGCTGACCCTGCGGCACGCCCGGGAAGGCTTACGATCGCCACTGCCGCTTGCTGCGGGAGACGATCCATGTTGACTCGCCTGATTGCCAATGCCTTGATGGTCCTTGCGGCCGTGCTGTGCATGGCTGGCTGTGCCACGCCGAAGGCGCCTGTCGAGCCCCCGGATGCGCTCTTGCGCGACGATGCCTTTGCGGCCCGGCCGCCCGTCTTGGGTGCTGCCGAGATCTTCGCCCTCAGCCCGGCGATGCGCAGCCACCTGGACAACGACCTGTCGGGCCCGATGCGCCGCTACGGCCGGCAGCGGGGCCTGATCGAGGCGCTCTACGACAGGCGCCAGATCCAGCTCGAGTACGACGCCGCCCTGACCCGGACAGCGGCGCAGGCGTTCGACGCGCGCTCGGGCAACTGCCTGTCCCTGGTGATCATGACGGCCGCACTGGCCCGCCACCTGGAGCTGCCTGTGATCTTCCAGTCGGTCGAGGTCGACGACGCCTGGAGCCGTGGGCCGGGCCTGCTGCTGGCGGCCGGGCATGTGAACCTGGTGCTGAGCGAACGCCCGGTGGACCGCGCCCGAGGCCTGGGTGTCAGCAATGCGATGACGGTGGACTTCCTCCCGCCAGACGACGTCCGCGGCCGTCGCACCTCGGTGATCGACGAATCGCGCATCGTCGCCATGTTCATGAACAACCGGGCGGCCGAGACCCTCGCCCAGGGCGACCTCGACGGCGCCTACGCCTGGGCACGGGCCGCTGCGTTGCAGGACCCGGGCTTCCAGAGCGCGACGATCACCCTCGGGGTCATCTACCACCGCCGAGGCCTGCTGCCGTCCGCCGAGGCGGCCTTCCGCCATGCCCTGCGCAGAGAGCCGGGCAACACCCAGGCGCTGGCCGACCTCGCCGCCGTGCTGAAAGACCAGGGCCGCGGACCCGAGGCCGAGCAGGTGCGACAGACGCTGGTGCGGCTGGAAAGCGTGGCGCCGTTTCACTACTTCGACCTGGGGCGTGCGGCGGTGCAGCGTGGCGACAACGAAGCCGGCCGCGTCTGGCTGCAGCGCGAACTGCGCCGCGACCCGGACTACCACGAGACCCACTACTGGCTCGGCCTGGCTTACCGTGGCCTCGGCGATCTGCCGGCTGCCCAGCGCCACCTGAGCCTGGCGATGACCAACAGCACCACCCGCGGCGATCACGACCTCTATGCGGCCAAGCTCGATCGCCTGCAGGCCCTGAAGCGCCCTTGAAGCGAGCCCCGTATTGACGCGTATTCTCGCATATGTGACAATTATCTCATTGCTGAGAAATTGTCATGCCCACGATCGACCATTCACCCGAGGACGCTGATGCCGCGCTGGACGAGCGGCTGGCCGACCGCCTGGCAGCACTGCGCGCCGGCGCCGGCTGGTCGCTCGAGGAGTTGTGCGATCGCACTGGCATCAGCCGGGCCACGCTGTCGCGCCTGGAGAGAGGGGAATCCAGCCCCAGCGCCAGCCTGCTGAACCGGTTGTGCAGCGCCTACGGGCTGACCATGTCTCGCCTGCTGGCGGATGTGGAGGCGGCCCCGGTGCGGCGCTTGAGGGAGGCAGAACAGCCCGTCTGGAAGGACGAAAGCACCGGTTTCCGCCGGCGCATGGTGGCCCCCCCGGCGGCGGGCTTCTCCAGCGAGCTGATCGAGGGGCGGCTGTCTGCCGGCGCCTTGGTGGTGTACGAGAAGCCGCCAGTGCCCGGTCTGGAGCAGCATCTCTGGCTGCAGGAAGGCACGCTGCGCCTGACCTTGCCTGAGGGCGTGTTCGACCTGCAGCCCGGCGACAGCCTCAGCTTCAAGGTCTGGGGCGCCTCACGGTTTGATTCGCTCGGGCCGGGCATCGCACGGTATGTGCTGGTGGTCTGCCAACCTTCCACCTGAGCGCACCATGACCGCGGCCTTGCTTCGCCTGAGCAGCCTGTCCGAAGGCACACCCCACCTGCCCGGCCTGGCCGGCCTGCTGCGCGACTGCGTGAGCCAAGGCGCCAGCATCGGCTGGTCAGCCGTTCCGTCGGCGGACGAGGCCCTCGCTTTCTGGGCGCGTTGCCTCGCCAGCGCCGAACGCGGCGAACGCCGGATGTGGATCGCCACCGACGGGCCCGCCGTGCGGGGCACCGTGCAACTGGTGCTCGACATGCCGGGCAACGGCCGCCACCGCGCCGAGATCGTCAAGCTGCAGGTCGCGACCACGGTGCGGCGCCAAGGCTTGGCCGGCCTCCTGATGGACGCAGCAGAGACCGAGGCGCTGGCCCAAGGCCGCTCGCTGCTGGTGCTCGACACCCGCAGCGGCGACAACGCAGAGCCGCTCTACCGCCGACGCGGCTACCAACTGGCCGGCCGCATCCCGGCCTATGCCCTGTCCACCGAAGGCGTGCTGGACAGCACCAGCGTGATGTTCAAACGCTTCGGCCCGGGTGGCCTTCGGGTCACGCCGGAGCCGCAGGATTCGCCTGATGCGTTGGCTTTGCAGGAGGCGCTGTCCGCCGAGTTGCTCGCGCGGTATGGCAGCGACGGAAAGGCCGGCTTTTCCGAGCCGCCGGCGCCGGACTCGGTGTTCGCGGTTGCCCGCGATGCGCACGGAGCGGCGGTGGGTTGTGGCGCTTTGCGTGCGTTGGCCGGCGAGCCAGGTGTGGGCGAGATCAAGCGCATGCACGCGGCCCAGCCCGGTGCAGGCATCGGCCGCACGTTGCTGGCCTACCTGGAAC
Source organism: uncultured Ideonella sp. (assembly GCA_964369025.1). GTDB lineage: Bacteria > Pseudomonadota > Gammaproteobacteria > Burkholderiales > Burkholderiaceae_C > Ideonella. Next base: position 3,335 of record CAYJEC010000272.1, read on the forward strand.
ACGAGGCCTGGCTGCTTGGCTACCGGGAGCTCAAGCTCTCGACCCGTTTGGCCAACCTGGGCGCGGTGGCCTTCTACCGTGCGTGCGGCTATGCGGATTGCCCGCCGTTCGGGCGTTATGCCGATCGGCCTGAATCCACCTGTCTCATGAAATCACTAGGGCCTGTTGGAGAAGGATTGCACCCATCGCGCCCCCCATGCTTGGCCCCGACGTGACGCCCAGGGCCGACCCGCAGTTGAAGCAAAGTCGCAAAGGCCCGCGGTGGCATCTCGGCATGAAGTGCAACCGCGGGGTACACATGGACATCAGACATTCGCAACCATGACGCACCAATATTTCGCTGAGGTGACCTGGAAGTCAGACGGATCACCGTTTGCAAAGGGGGTCTATAGCCGCGCCCATCGGTGGCGCTTTGACTGCGGAATTGAAGTTGATGCGTCCGCTTCGCCTTCTGTTGTTCCGTTGCCCTATTCGCGCGAAGACGCGATCGATCCCGAGGAAGCATTTGTTGCCGCCATTTCCAGCTGCCATATGCTGACTTTTCTGTATCTTGCGTCGAAGCAAGGAGTCGACGTGGTCAGCTACTGCGACCGAGCCGTAGGATTCATGGAGGCCTCAACAAGAGGAAGATTGGCCGTCACCCGCGTGACCTTGAATCCAGAGATTGCATATGGCGGAGAGGTGCCTGCCAAGGATGTCATCGATGGCCTGCATCATGCTGCTCATGACGAATGCTTCATTGCGAACTCGGTGAAGACCGTCATCGAAGTCCGTTGAGTCCATCTCGCCGTGGCCATGCTCGCGCATCCAGGATTTGCCCCATCAGATCGGGCGGATGCCTCCGGGCGCCACCTCTACCCGCACTGCCCCACGTAGCCGCAGGCGGTGCAGAAGTCGCAACCATCCTTGTGGATCAGCGTGGCGTTGCCGCACACGTGGTCTGCCGCCTGGGCACCACCGTGGCGCGCACTGGCGGTCAGGCGTGGTCAACATCGTCCCGCAGCCGGGCTCGGAGAAACCTCCCCTGACCACCCGACAACTCCTCTCGATCGAAGAGCTTGCCCGTGAACTCGAAGTTCTCGTCGATGCGAACGATCAGCAACCTCTCGAAGTCGCCTTGGCTCTTGACGACCACTTGGTCGCTGGCCTTCTCTGGGGAGATGGTCTTCACCTCGACAAGCGTGCCGTCGATAGTGCCGTCGGAGCCGGCCCGGTGAGTCGAATGGCGGCAGAGGCCGAACTTGACCTCCGCGTAGATCTCGCCCAGCTCGCCCCACACTTGCAGGTACCTGCCTGTGTTCCTGAAGTGGCGCGCGGCGCAGTCGACCAAGTCCTCGAGGATTTCGGCCTGCTCCAGGACGGAGAACGGGAACCCATCCCGACTCTTGAAAGGCTCCTTGGGCTTCAGCGACTCGGCGAGGTCTGGTGACTGGCCCTCCAGCTCTTCGTCGACCCACTGCCTGCTGATGTAGGCCTCTTCCCAGGGCGCATAGCCGACGGCGGCCGCATCGGCGATCTCCTCGGCGCTGCAGCCCCGGACATGCATTTCATGCAGGAATTCCCAGTCGCTCATCGTTCCTCCCTTCGAGTCTCAAACGCCCGCCGGCCGAAGCAATCAGAGTCCAGTGGGTCCAGTTTCTCCCAAACCCCGGGGCATCGCCAGTGAGAAGGTGACCGGCGCGCTGAGGCACATCACAACCAAGAGCTTTGAAGCCTCCGCGTCGAC